>JAIPDD010000153.1 GCA_021737875.1 Sulfuritalea sp. | reverse complement strand
CAGCAATATCCAAGCTGTAGCGTGCGACACCAGAGTTCACGTCAGTACCAACCATGCCGAGCAAGAGGCCCAAAATAATCATCGCAATGGCTTTGATCAAGGAGCCTGAGGCCAACACCACAGCGCCCACGAGGCCCAAGATCATCAATGAAAAATATTCGGCAGGGCCAAATTTAAATGCCAACTCTGTCAAAGGTGCCGCAAAAGCGGCCAAGATTAAGGTACCAACGCAACCAGCGAAAAAAGAACCTAGTCCCGCAGCCGCTAGCGCGGGACCTGCACGGCCTTGGCGGGCCATTTGGTAACCATCGATAACCGTAACTACGGATGAGGACTCGCCCGGCAAGTTCACCAAAATCGCGGTGGTTGAGCCGCCGTATTGCGCACCGTAGTAAATACCCGCCAGCATGATGAGGGCGGCAACCGGTGGCAGTGCATAGGTTGCAGGCAAGAGCATCGCAATGGTGGCCAAGGGTCCGATGCCAGGTAAAACGCCAATGAGCGTTCCCAAAAGGCAACCGATAAAGGCGTACATGAGGTTTTGTAGCGTGAACGCTACGCCGAAACCCAGGGCTAGGTTGTCAAATAATTCCATGGCTTAGGTTCCTTAAGCGGTAAGAAATGCAGGCCACACAGGGAATTGCAGTTTCAGTAGCAAGATGAAGGCGGCATAACTGATAACCGCAAGGATGAAAGCCAGAATCGTGACTTCTTTCAAGTTAAATTCATCGCCTGCATTGCTAGCAATAAACGTTAACGCAAAAATTCCAAAAATCAAACCTAAGGGGCGCATTCCAATACTTGGAAGACCGCCAATGGATGCGCCAAATACCAAGTTGGCCGCAATGATAAAAAATAAGGGCCTCCAAGCAATGCTGCCAATTTTTTCACCATCGACAGTTTCGACAACCAAGGCTTTGAATGTGATCACACCACCAAGCACTGACAATAAAACTCCCAACACCAGAGGAAAGTACCCAGGCCCCATCCGCGCACCGTTCCCGATGTTGTAACTGCTCGCGCCCCATGCAAAGGCTACGCCCACGCACATGAACATGAGACCGGAGAAAAAATCTTTTTGACTTTTGATATTCACAAACTGGCCCCTTATAGGAATAATGCCTCTGATTTTGCACTGAAAAACTTCGGATACTCGCTTGGGCGCAAACTGATTTCGCTATTGTGCAATCGGTTTAAATCCTTTGACCCATTTACCTGCGGGTAAACCCCAATGCAATTCGATATAGGTAGCGCGCTCCGTCAACACGGTGCGACTGGGTCGACTGGGCGTGCGCTGCGCAAGCACCACGGTATTGCCTTCCCTTGTGGACTTGAAAGCCCAAACAGCATCGCGCCCAAAAGCGGCTGAAATTTTTTCCACGCTTTTAGAAAAGCTCGATGACCGGCCAAATAAATTCACTGTCATGCAACCATCGGCAGTCAAGGTGCTGAGGCAGTCCGCGTAAAAATCAGCACTATCCAACACAGGCGCCGCAGCCTCCTCGTCATACAAATCGACTTGCAATGCGTCTACCGATCCGATCCATCTGGATTTTTTAATCTCTTGTGCTGCATCCTCCAAGATGACCTGCATGCGCGCATTGTCAGCAGGCAGCTTGAACCAGCCGCGGCATGCGTGCAAAACCTGAGGATTGAGTTCAATCGCCGTGGTGTGCATTCGAATCTCTTTATGGCAAAACTTGGTTAAGGAGCCTGCGCCTAAACCGAGTTGAACGGCTTTGCGTTGAGGGGCGGTGGTTGGGTCGATCAACAACAGCCAAGCCATCATGCGTTGAATGTATTCATGCACAAGGGCGTTGGGTTCATCCAAGAGCATGGAGCCCTGAATCCACTCGCTGCCTAAGTGCAGATGGCGAACTGGGCCTTCCTCAGAAAAATTAACTTCAGGAAAAGCAATGAGTGGTATGGGGTTTTTAAGCATGGAGGTTTATAACAGTGCGGCCAAGCGGGGCAATGCGGCTTGTGCGTTAAAAGTCGTCGCTGCTTTTAATTCTTGAACGCTGATTCCGCGTAACTGCGCAATCACCTCTGCTATCTGTGGAATTTGAGACGGAGCATTTCGGCCTTGTGGCGTTCCTTGTGAGCGCAGGAGCGCGGTGGCATACAGCCAATGGGGGGCGATATCGGGTGCGTCGGTTTCCACAACCATCGCATCAAGCGGCAACGACTTTGCTAGATGGCGCAATTGCAAGGCCCGCTCAAACGTGACCGCGCCACCAAAGCCGAGCTTGAAGCCCAAATCAATAAAAGCCTGCGCTTGTACCTCACTGCCATTGAACGCATGGGCTATGCCCGACCAACGGCCAGATTTGGGGCGCACTTCCCGTAAATATTTAAGCAAGCGGTCAGCGCTGCGGCGAACGTGAAGCACGACCGGCAGCTCAAACTGAGCAGCCAACTGCAATTGCTGTCGATAAAAAAACTCCTGCTTCTCTCGCAATGGGCTTTGTGTAAGCGCTGGTACAAAGTAATCCAGTCCGATTTCACCCACAGCAACCAAACGGGCATCTTCGATGTGCAGTTGAATTTCTTTTTCTAATGAGACTAAGTCATCTTCCGTGGCTTGATCTACATAAAGCGGATGAATGCCTAAACAGTAAGAGTCATTGAACTGGTGTGCCAAGTCACGCACAATCTTCCAGTTCGAAGCGGCTACCGCAGGAATAACGCAGTGACCTACACCCGCAAGGCGAGCATCGTGACGCACGGTATCACGGTCTGCGTCAAACTCGCTTGCATCCAAGTGGCAGTGGGTATCAATCCAAGAATCCAACATTAATTGACCGGAGATTTACTCTATTGGACTACTATTTCGAATGTGTTTTTAGGGCGGCAAAGTAGACTGGAATTACTTTATTCGGATGATTATGGATCAAGCACTCAGTAAAAATCGATGATGCAATTAATTTTCACCCAAGCCGCAATATGAATGAAATCAAACTTCAAACTGCTGCATATGCTGTCTTGACGGTTGTATAAAACTCAGCCGCATAGCGGCCTTGCTCACGTGGCCCAAAACTTGAAGCCTTACGACCTCCAAAGGGAACGTGGTAATCCACCCCTGCGGTAGGTAAATTAACCATCACCATCCCTGCTTGTGCATGTCGCTTGAAGTGCGTCGCGTATTTCAAACTGCTTGTCGCGATTCCAGCAGAAAGGCCGTAAGGCGTGTCATTTGCAACGAACAACGCTTCGTCGTAGTCACGCACGCACTGAACGCTAGCAACTGGTCCAAAAATCTCCTCACAATTAATACGCATTGATGGGGTGGTATGGCTAAACAAAGCGGGAATCATATAGAAGCCAGACTGAGGCAGTGTCAGCCGTTGACCACCAGATTCCAGAATGGCGCCTTCATTCAGGCCGATCTCGATGTAAGACTGATCTTGGTCTAACTGCGCTTGACTTACAACCGGACCGATATCAGTTCCAGTGGCCAGTGCATCACCTATTTTCAACGTCGCCATACGTTCGCGCATAGCATTGAGAAAGGCAGGATAGATGCCCTCCGTCACGATCAAGCGACTGGCTGCAGTGCAACGCTGCCCAGTTGAAAAGAAGGCACTCTGCACGCAAACTTCAACCGCCTTACCCAGATCGGCGTCATCTATTACCAACTGCGCATTTTTTCCACCCATCTCCAGTTGTAGCTTTTTCAAATTGTGTCCGCAGGCGATAGCCAAACGATGTCCTACAGACTGACTGCCTGTGAAGCTGATCGCGTCAATATCTGGGTGGTCAACCAAAGTTTGGCCAATAACACTACCTCTACCCATCAATAGATTGAATACACCGTTCGGGATACCAGATCGATCAATGATGTCCGCTAGTAACCAAGCGCTGCCTGGCACTAGTTCCGCAGGTTTAAAAATGACGCAATTACCGTAAGCGAGTGCAGGTGCAATCTTCCAGGCGGGTATAGCTAACGGAAAATTCCAAGGGGTAATAATTCCAACCAATCCAATCGGCTCGCGCGTGATTTCTACGCTTATACCGGGTCGTACCGAGGGGAGAAGTTCACCCCCTATGCGTAAACATTCACCCGCAAAATACTTGAAAATATTTCCTGCCCGTGTAGCCTCACCAATACCTTCGATTCGTGTTTTACCTTCCTCACGCGACAACAAGGTGCCGAGTTCTTCCTTGCGCAAAAGAATTTCACTGCCAATGCGGTCAAGGATATCGCTACGAGCCTGAATGCCAGCCATTGACCAATGTGGAAAGGCTGCTTTAGCAGCGCTTATTGCGTCATTCACGTTTTCGACGCTTGCTTGTGCATACTCCCCAATGATGTCATCTAGATTAGATGGGTTTTGATTGGATGCGTGCTGGCTACTTTGAATCCACTCACCATTGATCAAAAGTGGGTGTCTTTTCATTTTTTCATCCATCTTTCATCCTTTGCACCAAGGGAATATGCATTACATGTTTGGACTATTCCGCTTTGATATTTGCAGTTTTTACGAGCTTTCCGAAGCGTTCAAATTCGCTCATGTTGAAATTGGTGAATTGCTGCGTTGTTAAGTCTTCCGAGTCCCCGCCAAGCGCTTTCAAGCGCTGTTGGACGTCAGCCAATTGCAAAGTCTTTTTTAACTCAGCGTGCAACTTTTCAACGATTGCTTTGGGTGTACCAGCTGTTGTGTATAGCCCATACCATGTTGTGATTTCCACATCTGGCATGCCAAGTTCTCGCACTGTAGGAACATTGGGGAGTTCAGCTGAACGTTTTGCAGTTGTTATTGCTAAAGCCCGTAACTTACCGGCTTTTACATGTGCAATTGCTGAGGAAGTGGTGTCGAGCATGATTTGAACTTGCCCGCCGATTAAATCGGTATGTGCTGCGCTGCTGCCTTTGTATGGGATATGGATGGCTTTGGTCCCTGCAGCCATGTTCAGTGCTTCGCCGGCAACATGCTGGGTGCTTCCTATTCCTGCTGATGCATAGCTATAAGTCGTAGGATTGTTTTTCATTGCAGACACCAGTTCTTTGATGTCTTTAGCCTTCTCATTCGGCCCCACAAGCAGTAAGTGCGGCACGACTACCACCATTCCAATGGGTTGCAGGTCCTTCATCGGATCAAAAGCCAACTTGAGCAAGTGCGGTGCAATGGCTTGACCTGTATTGGTTGCTACCAGCAAGGTGTAACCATCTTTGGGGGATTTTGCAGTGAAATCGGCTGCCAGCGTGTTCGCAGCGCCAGGCTTATTTTCGACCACAAATGATTGCTTCATTGACTGGGAAAATTTGTCGGCCAGCATTCGAGCCAAGATATCTGTACCCCCGCCTGCAGTAGCGCCCACCATAATCTTGACAGGTTTGATAGTGGGATATTCTTGTGCCAGAGCTATGTTTCCCATCAGCAAGAATACAAGGCCGGATACGGTAAGGTTTTTGCGATTCATATTGTTGTCTCCTAGGTTGAAATGGTGCTTCTAACGTTGTGATTGCGCCATGCGACAAGCCAATTGAAAGGCTTGCTGCATAGCACCAGGATTTGCCTTCCCCTGTCCGGCAATATCAAATGCGGTCCCATGGGCGGGTGTAAGAATAGGAATAGGTAGTCCGCCTTGAACAGTGACTCCACGCCAGAATCCCATCAGTTTCATAGCGATTTGACCTTGGTCGTGGTACATCGTGACAATGCCGTCGAATTGGCGTTGATCGCCTTGAACTTTTAAAAACAGGGTGTCTGCAGCGAAAGGACCTTGCGCTGGGATTCCTTTTGTATTTGCATTGATCACCGCTGGGCCAATGGTGTCGATTTCTTCTTGTCCAAATGAGCCGTTATCGCCGTTATGTGGATTGAGTCCACACACGGCAATACGTGGCGCTTTGACACCGCTGGCCTGAATCGCTGTATGGAGCAAGTCAATGGCATGTTCTACTCCCTTTTGGGTAAGTAGCGCTGCGACTTCTTTGTGCGCAACGTGAGAAGTCACACGAGAAGTCCATAAACCGTCTAGAACATTGAATTCACAGATTGGGCCCTTGAAGTTCATTTGCTCAGCAAACCAGTGCAGCTCATCTGAGGTTTTCATGCCCGCTAAATGCAATGCGTGTTTGTTGAGTGGTGCAAATAGAATGACATCGGCAAATCCTTTTGTTACCGCTTCTAATGCAATTTTCAAGGTTTGAAGTGCATACGCACCAGACGCTTCGTTGCAGACGCCACATTCGAATCCGCTTTCCTGATCTACCTTATGAGCCAACAAAGCAAAGCCTTGGCTGTAAGAAACCGCTTCAATTGAAAAAAACTGCTTAAGTAAGGTGTGTTGCCCCGCCACCTCCATCCCTTTTGTGACTTCTTTTGGGTCAGCAATCACCAGTACATCAGCGGCCTTCAATGTGTCGGGGTTTGCAAGTAACCGCGCCACAAGTTCGGGGCCAATACCCGAAGGATCACCTAGAACAAGGGCAATGCGAGGCTTTCTGGTACTCATGTTTTTTGGGCGCCTGAGGCTTTATTCAATAAATTTCGATCAGTTAAATTACGAAACAAGTCTCGAACTCCAAATGTCCAGGGCTTGATCTGGTCACAATGCTTCACAGTATTGATGAGCGTTCCCAATTTTTCAGTTGTAATGCGAACGCTATCGCCAATGTGATGAGTGAATCCAGTTCCAACCAAACCGCGGTCTTGAACAGGTGCAAACATCGTGCCCAAGAAAAGCATAAATCCATCCGGGTATTGATGACACTCACCCATCGTCTGCCAGGCTAGTTCGAGCGGGTCTCTGCTGATTTTTGACATTGAGCTTTCACCACGCATAACAAAACCATCTTCGCCATCAACTTCCAACTTGACAACACAGTTCCTAACGGCTTCTAAGTTGTAAGTCCCATCGAATAAGCGCAAGAATGGACCAATCGCGCATGAGCCGTTGTTGTCTTTTGCCTTACCCAATAAAAGTGCGCTACGGCCTTCGACATCACGCAAATTGACATCATTCCCTAAGGTTGCGCCTTTAATTCGGCCATGGCTGTCAACTGCCAAGACAATCTCTGGCTCCGGGTTGTTCCACTCAGACATTGGATGTATCCCAACATCTGCACCAATCCCAACAGCCGACAAAATAGGGGCCTTGGTAAATACCTCGGCATCCGCCCCGATGCCGACTTCAAGGTACTGCGACCATAAGCCTTGTGTAATGAGTAGCTTCTTAAGTTCTTGCGCTTTCGATGATCCTGGGACGATATCTGCAAGTGACCCGCCTAGTATTTGCATAACTTGTGCACGTATTTGTACAGCAAGGAGGGGGCTTCCCTTTGCTTGCTCTTCAATGACACGCTCAACCAAACTTGCGGCAAAGGTCACTCCTGCGGCTTTGATCACTTGAAGGTCACATGGGGCAAGGAAATGAGCCTGGGCTTGGTTTTGGTTTTGGTTTTGGTTAAGCGTTTGCTGCAGAAGCATTTCTACACTGCCGATGTGATCGCCTTTTGCTTGCAAAGCGCTTGCTGCGGGATCAGCTTCTTCCAGCAAATCGCTCATTGTGGGCCAGTAGGAAGATAGGTCAAATACACCCTCTTGGCGAAGTATGACGACGCACGGACCTTCATGCGACCTTGCAGAAGATTTTGGCATCCAAACACGACCCACGAGAGTCCCTGCAAAACCGTCTGCGGGCAGGCAACTCAGTGGTGAAATAGTAGGAAACATTAAGCCCAGCCCGCCCCATCAGGGAATGCATATTTCAGCAGGCTAGCTTTGTGTATTTCAATGCTGTAACCTGGCCGCTTGGGCGGCATATAGCGTCCGTTACGAATGACAACAGGCTCCACAAAATGCTCATGCAGGTGGTCAACATACTCGAGTACGCGATTTTCTAGTGACGCCGACACGGCGATATAGTCGAAAATTGATACGTTTTGAACGTACTCGCATAATCCGACTCCCCCAGCATGTGGACAAACTGGCACGCCAAATTTTGCCGCCATCAATAGAACGACGAGCACTTCGTTAAGCCCGCCCAATCGAGCGGCGTCTACTTGACAAAAATCAATCGCGCCAGCTTGTAAGAATTGTTTAAACATAACTCGGTTGTGGCAATGCTCACCGGTTGCTACACCAATGGGGGCCACTCTTTGTCGTATTTTTGCGTGCCCAAGAATGTCGTCCGGGCTAGTTGGTTCCTCAATCCACCAAGGATCAAATGCAGCCAGCTTACGCATATTGGTGATAGTTTCATCTACATCCCAAACTTGATTGGCATCCATCATGAGTTTGCGATTCCAACCAATCTCTTCTCTCAAGATGCTTGCCCGTCGGATGTCATCAGCCAAATTGCCACCGACTTTTTGCTTGAAATGTGTCCATCCCTCGGCCACACCTTCTCGCGCGAGGAGCCTGATTTTTTCTTCCGTGTACCCTAACCAACCTGCCGATGTGGTGTAACCAGGGTAACCATGATCTAGCATTTCGCGTTCGCGTTCTGGCTTGCCTTCTGCGTTTTTTCGAAGCATGGCCAAAGCCTCTTCAGGCGTAAGCGCGTCGGTGATGAACCTGAAATCTAGGCAAGCCACCAACTCCTCTGGGGTCATGTCTGTCAACAATTTCCAAACCGGTTTACCTACAGACTTCGCCCAAAGGTCCCAAACAGCGTTAACGATAGCCGCTGTGGCCATGTGCATCACCCCTTTATCGGGACCAAGCCAGCGCAGTTGACTGTCGCTGGTGGTGATCTCGCGCCAAAAGGCTCCCATATTGGTCGTTAATTCTTGCAACGTCCGTCCAACAACAAAGTGCTGTAGGGCCTTGATTGCTGCTACGCAGATTTCATTGCCCCGTCCAATGGTGAAAGTCAAACCATGTCCCTCAAAGCCTTGGCTGCTATCGGTATGCAAAACAACATAGGCCGCTGAGTAGTCTGGGGCAGCATTCATAGCGTCAGAGCCATCCAACGAACGCGATGTTGGAAAACGAATGTCTTTGACAGAGATAGAGGTGATTTTCATAGTTGCAAATAGGAATTTTGAGTTGCAGTGATCCGAATCGTAGGTTTTATATTGATAACCGTATAATTGTTTTTTCTGATTAATTGATACGTTTTTTTATATCGATAGAAATGATAAGAAACGAAGATCGTCCTGAGGCCAAGTTTCAACGGCTTCGTCTTAAAAGCCAGCAAGTATTACTACTCGTGGCTCTGGATGAGCATCGAAATTTGCACCGTGCGGCGGCTGTCATACATACAACCCAACCAGCAGCAACAGCCTCATTGCAACAGCTCGAAGAACGCTTAGCGGTAAAGCTGTTTGACCGCCAGCCTC
Source organism: Sulfuritalea sp. (assembly GCA_021737875.1). Classification (GTDB taxonomy): domain Bacteria; phylum Pseudomonadota; class Gammaproteobacteria; order Burkholderiales; family Burkholderiaceae_C; genus Allorhodoferax. Next base: position 5,617 of record JAIPDD010000153.1, on the reverse strand, counting down.
GCGGCATGGAACCGACGGTCTTTGGCGAAGCATTGATTCGGTATGCTCGAAGTGTCCTGTATGACTTTGAACACGTTATTGACGAAATTGATGCGTTAGCCAGCGGTGCAAGCGGTCTGCTGCGGATTGGAAGCGTAATGGGTGCCGTCCCTATCCTTTTGACTAACGCCCTCAATGATTTCCATGCAACAAACCCTAACGTCCAACTGTCCCTAAATGTAGAAACCAGCGATTTGCTTATTCCAGCCTTGATTCGAGGGGAATTAGATATCGTCTTGGGACGCTTACCTGACGACTTTCAAGGTAATAACTTGCAAATTGATCCCATTGAAGGTGAGCCTATGTGCATCGTTGGCCGGACTGGTCATCCCATGATGCGAAAGAGAAGAATGCCACTCAGTGCATTAATACAGTGTCGCTGGATTCTGCACCCCGACGGCAGTCCAATGCGTCGCCGAATTGATCAAGCCTTTCAAGTAGCAGGAGTTGTTGGAATTCCAAACATCTTCGAAACCTCATCCATCTTGGCAACGACGTCCATGCTTGCTAAAACAGATGCACTATCAGTGCTCCCCGAGGATGTCGCTCGTCACTATGCTGGGGCCGGCATGCTCGGTATATTTCCAGTGACTTTGCCAATTGCAATGGCTAAGTTAGGACTCATCACCCGAAGTGATAGAGGGATTTCACCTGCGCTTTCGGCATTTATGGATGTACTCAACAAAGCTGCCAAGTTACCTTCAAAGTAATAATAATTCAGCGGAGCATTTACGCTGAATACAAAAGCCCCTGCTCTAATCGCAACGCCCTGCTACACCGCTTTGCCAAAGTCGCGTCATGGGTCACCACGACGAAAGCGGTGCCATGTTCTTTGGCTAAGCGCATCATCAATTCAAATACGCCATCGGCCGTAGTGCGGTCGAGATTGCCCGTCGGCTCATCGGCCAAAACGCAATCAGGTTGGGTCACCAAGGCACGGGCAATCGCCACGCGCTGGCGCTCACCGCCGGAAAGTTCGGCTGGGCGGTGGTGTATCCGATCTGCCAAGCCAACGCTTTCGAGCATATGTTGCGCCTGAAGCTTGGCCTGCCCCGTATCCATTCGGCGAATGGTCAAGGGCATGGCTACATTTTCTAAGGCACTGAATTCTGGAAGCAGGTGATGGAACTGGTACACAAAACCGAGATGGGCGTTGCGAAGGCGCCCTTGCGCTGCTGCATCCAGCCCCGCTAGTTTGTTGCCACACAAAGTTACGCTTCCGCTGCTAGGTGCGTCTAAGCCACCAAGTAAATGAAGGAGAGTACTTTTTCCGGAGCCTGAGCTTCCTACAATCGCCAGCGTTTCTCCGCGCTGCACTTGCAAATCCACCCCTTGCAAGACGGAGACATCCAAACGTCCTTCAACAAAACGCTTGGTTAAGCCCTTGCATTCCAACAAGATCTCATTAGGTTTATTCATAGCGCAAGGCCTCCGCCGGATTCACTTGCGAGGCTCGCCAACTCGGATACAGCGTTGCTACAAATGCCATCAATAAACTGATCACAGCCACAGGCACGATGTCGGCCTGTTGCGGGTCGCTCGGCATGCGGCTGATAAGGTAAATATCCTGGGGCAAGAAGCTCGCTCCAAGCAAATGCTCCAAGCCTGGGACGATCACATCTATATTCAAAGCAACGCCTAGGCCCAAGACAAGCCCAGCCAACGTACCAATGACTCCCACCATCGCCCCTTGCACCATAAAAATCCCCATGATGCTGGCTGGACTAGCGCCTAGAGTGCGCAAGATGGCGATGTCTGCCCGCTTGTCTGTGACCGTCATTACCAAGGTGCTCACCAAGTTAAACGCCGCCACTGCAACGATCAGAGTCAAAATAATAAACATCATCCGCTTTTCAACCTGGACTGCTGCAAACCAGGTTCGGTTTTGGCGGGTCCAATCGCGCAAAAACAAATCGCCGGTCAATGATTTGCTTAAATCGGTGGCCACTTGGCGGGCCAGATGGAGATCGCGTAACTTCAAGCGAACACCCGTTGGACCCTCTAAACGAAAGATTTTGGCGGCATCTTCCCAGTGCACCAATACCAAGGTGGAGTCGTACTCAAAGTGTCCGGAATCAAAAGTTCCCAAGACGGTCATTTGCTTTAATCGGGGCACCACGCCTGCCGGGGTAATTTGGCCGCTCGGGGCAATCAGCGTGACTTTGTCGCCGGCCACCACGCCCATGTTGCGGGCCAACTCGTTGCCTAAGACTACTCCAAAACTTCCGGGCACCAGTTGGCTAAGCAACTGCTGCTGAGCGCCCTGCGCCAGATCAGTGACTTCATGCTCTAACGCCGGGTCAATCCCCCGAACCAAAGCGCCTTTCATTTCGTCCCCACGGGCCAAAAGCGCTTGGGCGGCAATAAAGGGGGCCGCTCCGATGACTTGGGGGTTAGATTTAGCCGCTAACAAGGTTTGCGCTGGATTGGCTAGGGCATTACCGCCGGCGGCATAAATCTCAATATGGGAGACGACGCTAAGCATGCGATCTCGAACCTCTTTTTGAAATCCGTTCATCACGCTGAGCACAATAATGAGCGCCGCCACGCCCAAGGCGATACCCAGCATCGACACGCCCGAAATAAACGAGATAAAGCCGTTACGTCGGGTAGAGCGGCCCGCGCGGGTGTAACGCCAACCAATAAGAAGTTCGTAAGGAATTTGTTTCACCCGGATATTGTGGCATTGTGCGGCCGGGTTTTCCCAGTGCGAGACAATGCAAGGATGCACCTCGTGATTCCGTTTGCCGCCCCCCTTGGAAACCAATGCCGTTTGGCTGTAGCTCAGCTACAACTACCCCACTTTCATCAATTACTTTTGGCTATGCCTTTGGCCTCCAAGATCAACGGCCTTAGTACTGATTTATCGACCTTGTCGGAGCGAATTGCGACCGGTGACCGGTTTGCCGATGGCCTCATTCCTTGGGCTGCGCTGAAAACCGGCCTCTCCGATAGCGCGTTGATCACGCCGTGTCACCTTAAGGTGCAAGCGGACCATGTGGCGATGACCGATCCAACCGAGCTCGCACTTAAAGACACCGAATCTCAGGCCTTGATGCAGGCGATGGCGCCCTACTTTTTAGAAGATGGTCTGACTTTGCAGTGGTTAGATGCAGGAACTTGGATTGCGCAAGGCCCGCTTTTACGTGATTTTCCGAGTGTATCTCTAGAGCGCGTTCGAGGGCAGCCCGTTGACCCATGGATTCCAAGGCAAGCCCAAGCCAAGACGATTCGACGTTTGCAAAACGAAATGCAAATGCTGCTCTATACCCACCCCATCAACGATGCACGAACCGCTCGCGGCGCTTTGCCGGTGAGTTCGTTTTGGCTCAGTGGCACCGGAAATTTGACCGATGCCGCAAGCAGCTTGCCCTCGTTGCCAGACGTAGAAGTCCTGAATCACTTACAAGCGCCAGCGCTGCGGGATGACGCATACGCATGGATGGCGGCTTGGCATGCGATTGACCAAGGGCCTTTGAAAGCGCTTTTGTCCGATGTACAGAAAGCGCAAATTTCGCTCTGCGGCGCAAGCCAAGCGCAAACCTTTGTGCACCAACCCCAAAACCTCTGGCAACGTTTGCGCAACCGAATTCAACCGCCCTCTGTGGCTTCCACCCTCCTCTCCCTATGAATATCACCCCCAGAGATATCCCTCCGCGCAGCGTTTGGGCGCTTGAACAAGCGGGGGTTCACCCCTTGCTCGCGCGCTTGTTCGCCGCCCGCGGGGTACAACATCCCGACGAACTCGACAACGCGCTGACCAAGCTTCTGCCACCTGAGTCCTTGCTCGGGGTTGCCAGCGCTGCAGTTTTATTGGCGGATGCGATTGCAAATAACAAGCGCCTATGTATCGTGGCTGATTACGACTGTGACGGCGCAACGGCCTGTGCGGTCGCGGTCCGTGGACTCAAATTACTGGGAGCCAAAAACGTGCTTTATCTGGTGCCCGATCGGGTGGTGGACGGGTATGGACTGACCGCGCCCATCGCCCAACGGGTCTTTGACCAAGGCGCCGATGTATTGATTACGGTTGACAACGGAATTGCCAGTATGGAAGGCGTGGCCCACGCCAAAGCTTTAGGCTTGCAAGTTCTTGTCACAGACCACCATTTACCAGCGACTACCTTGCCAGCTGCAGATGTGATCGTGAACCCCAACCAACCCGGCTGTACCTTTGAGAGCAAGGCGTTGGCAGGTGTGGGCGTAATGTTTTATGTGCTGTTGGCCCTTCGCGCTGAGCTGCGCAATCGAGGCGTTTTTACAACTGCAGCCCAGCAGCCCAAACTCGACGCCTTGCTACCTTTGGTGGCGCTGGGAACGGTCGCAGACGTGGTTAAGCTCGATGCCAATAACCGCCGATTAGTCGCCCAAGGACTCAAACGCGTTCGTGCTTTAGCGATGCCGGCCGGCATGGCCAGTTTGTTTGTCGCATCCGGTCGCCAAGCAGCGACGGCCACAACCTTTGACTTTGGTTTCGCTTTGGGTCCGCGCATCAACGCAGCGGGCAGGCTGTCTGACATGACGCTGGGCATTGAGTGCCTGTTGACGGACGATCCCACCCACGCCGATGAACTCGCCCGCACGTTGGACACCATCAACAGAGAACGCCGCGTGATTGAAGGCGATATGCGCGAGCAGGCGATGCAGGTGGCTGAATCCTTGTTTGACGAAGGTGACGAGCCGCCTCCGGCTATTTGTGTCTTCGACCCTGATTTTCATGAAGGCGTGGTGGGTATTGTGGCCTCGCGTATCAAAGACAAACTGCACCGGCCTGCATTTGTTTTTGCGGCTAGCCAAGCGCCCGGCAAAGAACATGAACTCAAAGGTTCAGGGCGATCCATTCCAGGTTTTCATTTGCGCGACGCCTTGGACTTGGTAGCCAAACGGTATCCCGGCGTTTTGCTGCGCTTTGGCGGTCACGCGATGGCGGCAGGCTGCACGGTTGCTGAGGAACATTTCGATACGTTTGAAAATGCGCTGAGCGAAGTCGCACATGAATGGCTAGACGCTGCTACCTTGCAGCGTCAACTTGCCACCGACGGGCCGCTCGCCCCCGAATACCGCCGGGTCGATTTAGTAGACACATTGCACCATGAAGTGTGGGGGCAAGGCTTTGCTGCACCTACGTTTAGCGAAGAGGTTGAAATTATTTCTCAGCGCTTGGTGGGTGAAAAACACTTGGCTCTCAAGCTCAAACACCAAGGCCAACCCATTGATGCCATTTGGTTTAGCCATACCGAACCCTTACCGGCCAAGGTGACTTTGGCATTCCGCTTGGATGCGGATGAGTGGAATGGTGTGCGACGCGTGCGATTTTTAGTTGAAGGCGCACAAGCCTTGAGAGTTTAAGTTCCTCGAAGTTGGAGGGAACCCAGAAGTTAATCGGCTGCTTTAGAGCCAGATTTTTCGGTAATGGCCATGCGGGTCGTGGTCCTGCGTTTGTTTGGTGGGGTTAAAACGCCGACCCATTCTTGGATCGGTTCCACGGCCGCTGATATACAGCCAGTTACCCTGATTACTGCAGACATCGAAATCCACCAGCTGTGACTCAAACCAAGCAGCGCCCGCACGCCAGTCG
>JAIPDD010000046.1 GCA_021737875.1 Sulfuritalea sp. | reverse complement strand
CAAAGGTTGCAGACGAGCAGGCCACGTTCATGTCAAACGCATAGCCAACAATGCCCAAGGCCGTTTGAATTTCAACCCCCATGGCCGGGTAAGGGCGTTGCATATTGGCTGCAGCGCAAATCAATCCATCCACATCAGCTGCGGTTTTACCAGCGGCCTCAAGAGCCGCTTGGCATGCTTTCACTCCAATTTCCGCCATCATGGAAATTTCATTGTCGGCTCTGGGTTGGAACTGGGGGCGCATGCGGGTGGGGTCTAAAACCCCGGCTTTGTCCATGACATAGCGGCGTTGGATGCCCGAGGCTTTTTCGATGAATTCCACGTTTGAGTCGGTCAGTGCGGTCTGCGTTCCAGCAGCGATTTCTTTGGCATTTTTGCTGTTTTCTAAGGCGGCATACTGGTTATAGGCCTGCACCAGTTCGGCATTGGTAATCACTTCAGGCGGGGTAAATAATCCAGTACTGCTGATGGCGACACGGTGCATAGTTTCTATCTCTTTAGGGTTGCAATAGGGTGCTGATTATCTACCCATGCCCAGCGGGTTTTAAGCGCTGGGATGGCTCCAGCGACAATGCGGCATCCCATGTCATCTTTCCCGAGCAGTCTTTGATACGCCAGCGCCACCCATCCCCTCTCCATTCTTCACTTGCCGCTGGCCTGGCCATGGCGATGCTGGGAGCGATTGCGTTCAGTGGCAAAGCCATTATTGTCAAACTGGCCTACCAGCATGGCGTAGATGCGGTTACTTTTTTAATGTTGCGCATGCTTTTGGCGTTGCCTTTTTTTGTGGCAATGGCTTTGTGGTCGGGTCGCGCGCAAGCGTCTAAGCCACCCATGTCATTGAGCACCAAAGACAAAATAGGTATCGTTTGGCTCGGCTTCACGGGCTATTACTTGGCGAGTTTTTTGGATTTTTCTGGGCTCGCATACATCAGCGCATCCTTAGAGCGTTTGATTTTGTACCTCAACCCCACGCTGGTTTTGATTTTGGGCGTGGTTCTTTACCGGCGCCCAATTGGCCGAATGCAATGGCTGGGCTTGGCGATCAGTTACAGCGGCGTACTTGTTGTTTTTGGTCATGAGGTGCAGTTGACAGGAAAGGATGTGGGGCTGGGTGCCGCCTTGGTTTTTGGCAGCGCGGTAAGTTACGCTTTGTACTTGTCTTACAGTGGCGAGATGGTGCAGCGTTTAGGCGCGCTGCGTTTGGTGGGTTTGGCCAGCTGTGTTGCCTGTGTGCTGTGTTTGCTTCAGTTTGTTTTGATGCGGCCCCTGTCCGTCGTGTGGGCTTTGGATGCGCAGGTCTGGTGGTTGTCGTTGCTCAATGCCACGGCTTGCACGGTGGTGCCCGTGGTCTTAGTGATGTTGGCAATTGAACGGCTGGGTGCAGGACTTGCTGCGCAAGTGGGCATGGTGGGACCGATGTCGACTTTGGCCATGGCGGCCTTGATTTTGGGTGAACCCCTCACGCCCTGGGTGATGGTGGGAACTGCCGCCGTGATGGTGGGTGTGTTTGTTTGTACACGGGTTAAAACAATGGCAGAAACAATTTAAAAGGATGCATGATGGATTTGGCTATCGCGGGTAAATGGGCTTTGGTGTGCGGCGCAAGCCGAGGCTTGGGTTTGGGCTGTGCTCAAGCGCTGGCACACGAGGGTGTCAATGTGGTGATGGTGGCTCGCCGGGCGGATGTCTTGGAGTCGGCAGCAGAAGAATTACGCACACAGCTCGGTCCCCAATCCGCTGTCCACGTAGTGACCTGTGCCCAAGACATCACTTCTGAGGCGGGGAGGGCTGCAGTATTTGCACGCCATGCTGATTTTGATATTGTTGTCACCAATGCCGGTGGCCCTCCAACGGGGAACTTTCGCGACTGGGACCGTGCGGCTTGGATCCGTGCGGTTGATGCCAATATGCTGACGCCGATTGCATTGATTCAAGCCACCGTGGATGGCATGGCAGCGCGCGGCTTTGGCCGCATCATTAACATTACGTCGAGCGCAGTCAAAGCGCCCATTGATACCTTGGGCCTGTCCAATGGCGCACGCAGCGGGTTGACAGGCTTTGTGGCGGGTTTGGCCCGCAGTCCGATTGCTGCGCAAGGGGTGACGGTGAATAACCTGCTGCCGGGTGCGTTTGATACCGACCGACTGCAAACCATCTTTCAAACGGCAGCGCAAAAAACGGGGCAAGAAGTCGACGCCATTGCTGCGCTGCGGCGTAAAGGCATTCCTGTACAGCGTTTTGGTGTACCTCAGGAGTTTGGGGCGGTGTGTGCCTTTTTGTGCAGCCCTTGGGCGGGCTACATCACAGGGCAAAATATTTTGGTGGACGGCGGGGCTTATTCAGGAACTTTTTAGCGCTTGGATGAAAGAACGATACCGAAAACAATCAGCACAAAAGACGCAATGTGAAAGAGCTCAGGTGGTTCTCCTAAAAAGGCAGAGGACAGAACCGCTGCAAACAAGGGCGTGAGGTTGATAAAAAACCCTGCTGCCGCTGGCCCCGCTAAGGCCACCCCTGCGCCCCACGAGCGGTAGGCTATGACAGCAGGCCCCACAGCGATAAATAGCAGCGCAGCTGCCAAAGGCCATCCCCAAATTAGCGTCGCGTCGGTCAGCGTCCATTCGACAGTACTGCAAGCAAGCGCACCCACGAGTCCAAACACCATTTGGCCCAGTAAAAATGCGGCCCAGTCCGCCCGAATAGGGGCGGACTCAGGCGTAGGATGCGCCAGCATCCAGCTGTAATACGCCCACCCAAAAGAAGCCAGCAGCATATAAACATCGCCCATGACCCACTCCAATTGCAACAGCAGCAACCACTGGCCTCGGCACAGTACCAAGAGTACTCCGCCAATAGAGAGGAAGGCGCCCACCAATTGGCGATGACTCACAGGCGTTCCAAAAAACACCCGACCGATGAGCAGCATCCACACTGGCGTACTGGCGCCAACGAGTGTCACATTCATGGGGGTTGATGTCGTCAGCGCCAAATACAACAGACCGTTGTAACTTGCCATGCTGAGCGTGCCCAAGATGGCAAATTGTTTCCATTGGCCCCAAAGCGGGCTGTCGCGGCGTAACACCCATCTGGCCAGGGGTAGCAAAATCAAAAACGCCAAGACCCACCGCAAGAGGTTCAAGGTCATAGGTGAAATCAAGGGATGGATCATCCTGCCTACGACAGCATTGCCTGCCCACATGATGGGGGCGATCGTGAGAAGCATGCTGGCTTTCAAACTGAGACTTGGAGTAAGGCGGGTATTCATAGAAGTGCACTGTAGCAAGTCTGAACCAACAGCTTCCAGTGTTTTACAGACGGGTCGACGCGGGCCGCACGATTTCATGGCACGATACACACTCTTCTCATTGTCATTTCCGTTTTTTGGAGTCTGTATGTCCGCTCAAATGTCCCGCTCTATTCAGATTGACCAACATGGAGGCCCTGAGCAAATGCGCTTGGTGCACATTGCAGTTGGTGAACCAGGTCTAGGGGAGGTGCGGATACGTCACCACGCGCTCGGTTTGAATTACCTCGACGTGTACCAACGCAGCGGTTTGTACCCTATGAATTTGCCCGTCCAGTTGGGCATGGAGGCAGCGGGCGTGATTGAGGCAGTTGGCGAAGGCGTGACCCATTTGAAGGTGGGCGACCGTGCCGCCAATGCCAGCCAGCCGCCTGGCGCGTACTGCGAACGCCGCGTGATGCCTGCCAAGTGCATTTGTAAATTGCCCGATGCCATCAGTTTTGAGACGGGCGCTGCAATGATGCTCAAAGGTTTGACCGCCCAGTACTTGCTCAAACGTACTTTGCCGCAGGGCGGGCTCAAGGCAGGAGACTTTGTGTTGTTTCATGCGGCTGCCGGTGGCGTGGGCCTGATCGCCTGCCAGTGGGCACGCGAACTGGGTTTGCAACTGATTGGTACCGCTGGCTCAGACGCCAAATGCCAACTGGCTTTGGACCATGGCGCTGCATTTGCCGTGAATTACGTCAAGGAAAACTTTCTAGAACGGGTGAAAGAGATCACCGGCGGCAAAGGCGTCAAGGTTGTTTATGACTCGGTCGGTAAAGATACATGGAACCAATCCATTGACTGCATCGCCCCCTTTGGGTTGATGGCAAGTTTTGGAAATGCCTCAGGACCAGTTGAGCCCATCGCCCCAGGCATTTTGGGACCCAAAGGATCCATTTACCTCACTCGGCAAACTCTTTTTACGCATATTGCGACCCGCGAAAGTACGCAAGCCATGGCCGATGATTTGTTTGATGTGGTCAGCCGTGGCAAGGTTCATATTCGAATTGGCCAGCGTTACGCCTTAGAAGAGGTGCAGCAAGCCCACCGCGATCTAGAAGGCCGAAAAACGACCGGCTGCACCATTTTGACCCTGTGAGTATCAGGGTTAAAATCCAAACACTATCAGCCAAATCACTTCAAACATTTTTCGAGCTACCCTTGGGTGAGCAGTAGTTTTCTTTGGCGCACTGCCAAGTTTTGCGCAAACCAATCCAGCGTCAACCGTTGAAAGCAAAACCCAGAGCGCGGCTGCGCGTGATGCAGAAAACGCCAAGAAGTGTTCTGTGTACTGGGGCTGGAATCGCTCTAACTACTCCAATAGTGATATTCGTTTTTGGGGGGATGGCCACGATTTCACGATTAAAAATGCGCAGGCCAGTGATATGCAAACAGACCTCTCGCATTTGTTCGATATTTATTTGCATCCAGCCAACATCACCATACCGCAAACCAATCTGCGCGTGGCTTACCAGTACAACGCTGATACAGCGATTGCACTGAATTTAGACCACATGAAATACGTCATGACGATTGGTCAAGTCGCAGAAGTGGTTGGAACCGCCAATGGCGCTGCACTGTCTGAAACACGCGAAATTAACGACAGTTTCGTGGCTTTTGAGCATACGGATGGCTTGAATGTCATCAGTTTGGAGATTGAAAAGCAGCGCCCGGTTGATCTGTTTGGCCCAGCTTTCCCGGCGCGTGTTTTTGCTTTGGCCGGTATCGGAATCGTCATTCCTAAGAGCAATGTCACGATGGCAGTCATAGGGCAGACCCGCAATGATGAGTTCCATGTCGCGGGTTATAGCGCGGGCCTTGGCGCCGGATTGGAAGTGGATTTTTACAAAGACTTCTTTTTCCGTACCGCATATAAATTTGGCTATGTGAATTTACCCGATGTATTGACAAGCGCACGCGGCGATAAAGCCTCACACCATTTCACTTATAACGAAATCCTGATTGCCGCTGGAATGCGGTTTTAAGGTTCAGCGGGTGCGTTTGACCCGCAGTAATTCATCCAAGATCAATCCTGCAGCGCCCAGTGAAATCGCGCTGTCAGCCACATTGAATGCGGGAAAGTGTATCCCCATCCAATGGAAATCTAAGAAATCCACCACATAGCCATACAAAATTCGGTCAATCACATTGCCGACTGCACCGCCTAAGATGCAGGCCAAAGCCAAGCAAAACAGCCGCTGACCAGGGTGATTTTTCAGCATCCAAATAATCAAAACGGCAGCGCCTATTCCCAGCACGGTAAAAAACCAACGCTGCCAACCGGATGCATCCGCTAAAAAAGAAAATGCAGCTCCTGCGTTGTGGACCCGTACCAGGTTAAAAAACGAGGTGATGGTGTGACTTTCACCGAGTTGGTAGCTTCCAACAATCCACAGTTTGGTGATCTGGTCAATCAAAACCAAGACCAAAGAAAAAGCCAGCCACTGGCTCAGCCCCAACCCATTGTGTTTGCTAAAGCGGGCCATCATGCAAAGTCTCTTTTTTCTCCGTCACCCCAGAGGTTGCTCGTGCAGCGTTTGCAAATCGAAGGGTGCGCCGGATCACTTCCTACACTTTCACTGTAATGCCAGCAGCGTTCGCATTTCTGCGCGTCACTGGCTTTGACTTCAACGGTCAAGCCAGCATCAGTGGCTTTGACGAGCGTCACTTTGGAGGTGATGAACACAAATTTGAGATCCTCGCCCAATGAAGCCAGCATGTTGTGCGTCGTCTCGTCACAGTGAATGGTGAGTTCGGCTTGCAGTGATGCACCCACCGAACCTTCAGTGCGCTTGTCTTCGATTTTCTTGTTGGCAATTTCGCGAATATTTTGGAGTTGGCTCCACTTGTTCATCAAAGTCGCATTGCTTGCAACGAGGTCGGTGAAAGTTTCCAAGAAAATCGATTCGGATTTGCCAAACGTCGTCCACGCCTCTTCCGCCGTGAAGCTGAGAAACGGAGCCATCCAACGCAGCATCGCGTGGGTGATGTGGTGTAAGGCGGTTTGGGCGCTGCGCCGTGCGAGTGACTTCGGCGCGGTGGTGTACAGACGGTCTTTGAGCACGTCCAAATAAAACGCTCCTAAGTCTTCCGAGCAGTACAGCTGCAATTTAGAAACTACGGGGTGAAACTCGTAGGCATCGAAATGGGCGCGAATCTCGGCTTGCACTTGGGCGGCGCGTGACAGGGCGTATTTGTCGATTTCCAGCAAGTCGTCAAAGGCAACGGTGTCCTTTGATGGGTCGAAATCACTGACATTGGCCAGTAAAAACTTCAGTGTGTTGCGAATGCGGCGGTAGGTGTCGACCACCCGGGCCAAGATTTTTTCGTCAATATTGAGGTCGCCCGAGTAGTCGGTGCTGGCGACCCACAAGCGCACGATTTCAGCGCCCATTTTGTCGCTCACTTCTTGGGGCGCGACAGTGTTGCCCAAGCTCTTGCTCATCTTGCGACCTTGGCCGTCGGTGGCAAAACCGTGGGTTAGCAGGCCTTTGTAGGGCGCGCGGTCGTACAAGGCGCAGCCCAACAGCAAGGAGCTGTGGAACCAACCACGGTGTTGGTCATGGCCTTCTAAATACAAGTCGGCTTCTGGGCCTTGGTCGTGGTGGGGTGCGCGGTCGTAGGCGTCTTTGTGGCTGCCGCGCAGCACGTGTTGGAAGGTCGAGCCCGAGTCAAACCACACTTCCAAAATGTCGGTGCTCTTGGTGTAGCTGGCTGCGTTGTCCCCCGCTTGATTCAGGATCTCTTCAACAGTTACGCGGCTCCAGGCTTCGATGCCGCCTTTATCGACGATGTCGGCGGCTTGGTCCATGAGGGCCATGGTGCGCGGGTGCAGCTCGCCGCTGTCCTTGTGCAAGAAGAACGGGACGGGCACCCCCCAGCTGCGTTGGCGCGAGATGCACCAATCGGGACGATTGGCAATCATGTCGCGCAGCCGCGTTCGGCCGTTTTCTGGGTAGAAGTGCGTTTCGTCAATCGCGTGCAACGCGAGTTCGCGCAGCGACTTGCTGGCCTTGTCGGCGATGAATTGGCCCGTGGTTTTTTCGGTGGTGATATCAAACGCATCCATGCGGATGAACCACTGCGCCGCTGCGCGGTAGATGACAGGCGTTTTGTGACGCCAGCAGTGGGGGTAGCTGTGCGTGATGGTTTGTGTGGCCATCAAGCGGCCTGCGTTTTGTAGCGCCTCCAAGATGACGGGAACGGCCTTCCAAATGTGCTGGCCACCGAACAGTGGGAAGTCAGCGGCATACGCGCCGTTGCCTTGCACGGGGTTCAAGATATCGGTGTACTTCATGCCATTGGCCATGCAGGAGTTGAAGTCATCCACGCCATAGGCCGGTGCGCTATGCACGATGCCTGTGCCGTCGCCTTCGCCCACGTAATCGGCTAAGAACACAGGGGCGGTGCGTTGGTAGCCAGCATCTACATGTGACAGGGGGTGGTTGAACTCAATCAATCCGAGTTTGTCGCCCAAAGCCGTGGCCAGCACTTTGCCTTCGAGCTTCCAACGCTCCAAACATTTCTCGACCAAGGAGGCCGCACACATAAACAAACCCCGCTCGGTGTCGACCAAAGCATAGTTGATGTCTGCCTTTATGTTGAGCGCTTGGTTGGCAGGGATGGTCCACGCGGTGGTGGTCCAAATCACAGCGAACGCGTCTTTGTCAAGCTTGGGCAAGCCAAAGGCAGCGGCTAGTTTTTCGGGCTGGGCGCACAAGAAGGCCACGTCAAGCGTGTCGCTCTTCTTGTCGGCGTATTCAATTTCAAACTCGGCCAGGGACGAGCCGCAGTCAAAGCACCAGTAAACGGGTTTTAGACCTCGGTAGACAAAACCGCGCTCGATCACGCGTTTGAAAGCGCGCAGTTGACCCGCTTCATTGGCGGGGTCCATGGTGCGGTAGGGGCGTTCCCAGTCGCCCAAGACGCCCAAGCGTTTGAAGTCTTCGCGTTGTTGGTCGATTTGCTCGGTGGCAAAGGCGCGGCTCTTGGCCTGCATGTCGTCACGGCTGAGATTGCGGCCGTGCAGTTTTTCGATGGCGTTTTCAATCGGCAAACCATGGCAGTCCCAACCGGGGATGTATTGCGCGTCAAAGCCTGCGAGTTGCTTGGACTTGACGATCATGTCTTTGAGAACTTTGTTGAGCGCGTGGCCGATATGCAGTTTGCCGTTGGCGTAGGGTGGGCCGTCGTGCAACACAAACAAGGGAGCGCCTTGGCGGGCGACGCGCAGTTTTTTGTACAAGCCTTCCTCGTTCCAATGCTTGGCCCAAGCGGGTTCGCGTTTGGGTAAATCGCCACGCATGGGAAAGGGCGTATCTGGAAGGTTCAGCGTGCTGCGGTAGTCAACTTTTTCGGTCATAGGAATGTGCTTGAAAAATAGGGGGGTAGGCCGTGTGGTCCCTTGGACTGATCGGACCGGTGAGGTCATGGGTCTTGGCGCGGGGCAAGGTGCGCCAGTCGGGCCCCGTCAAATTCGGGTGGATAGCCAAGCACGCGCATCATCACAATCGCGGTGGATCCCCTGCGTCAGGGCTTCCAGACCGTCGTATTTCAATTCGTCGTGCAGTTTGTGCAGTAATTCCACCCGGACAATTTTACCGTAGCCCCCGTCATCGCCTAAAGTGACTGGCCAGTCTAAACAATGGGTTTCAAGGAGTACACGCCCCCCATTGACATCATGGGCATCCAATGAGGGACGAACCCCTAAATTGGCAACGCCGGCCACCGGTTTGTCTGCTAAACCATGCACCATCACCACAAAAATGCCACTCGCAGCAGGTTTCCAGTGCGCAAAGCGCAAATTGATGGTCCTAAAACCCAGGGTGCGCCCAAGTTTGCGGCCGTGAACCACGTGGCCTGAAATACAAAAAGGCCGGCCCAATAGGCGGGCTGCATCTCCCATCTCTCCTGCAACCAGTGCATCCCGTACGGCAGAACTAGAGACCCGAAGTCCATGGACTTCATAACTGTTCATGCGAGCAACATCAAAGCCATGGGCTAATCCTGCAGCATCCAGGAAGGCATAGTCGCCTGCGCGTTTGGCGCCAAAGCGAAAGTCGTCGCCGACAAGGACATACTTTGCCCCCAAGCCTTGGACTAAAACGTCTTTGATGAATGGTTCGGGGGCTTGTGCCGCAAGTAAAGCGTTAAAGGGCAGAACGACCACCTGGTCTACCCCACAGTGGGCGAGATCAATCAACTTGTCACGCAGGGTTCCAATACGGGCAGGGGCCAGGTCTGGGCTGTGGTGTAGTGCGGCAAAGTAGTCGCGTGGATGGGGCTCAAAGGTTAAGACGCAACTTGGGATGTTGCGTTGCTGTGCTTCGCTGCGCAGCAAGGCCAACATCGCTTGGTGGCCACGATGTACGCCGTCAAAATTTCCAATGGTGAGTGCACAGGCCGAAGCCAATCCAGGGTGCTTGAATCCGCGAAAAACCAACATGGAGCAGTTACTTTTTTTCTATTGGCGACTGCATTCGCTTCTTTCACTTCTGCAGTCGGGGTGTCATATAAACAGGGTATATTGTGACGCAGCCCTTGAACCTTATTGCAAAGGGTGGCTTGCAGGCACATTGTGTATTCCTTGGTGGTGGTTTTGATTTACCCGAATCTGGAGGCGTTTTGTGAAAGTACTGAAGTTGTCGGCCCAAGGGCTTCCCCAATCCTGGATTTCTTTGGAACAGGCGGTGGTGCACTATGCAGCCGGCGAAGTCCGTTGGGAGTCTGGCGGGGAAGTGGCAATTTTTCGCGGCGGACACAATGCAGTAACCGGCTTGCAATCGGTCATTCGGGTGAACAGCATCATCGGTACCCGTGGTGTTCCCAACATCAATCCCTTTCACTTGCGCCCCGGATTAACGAATGGGAAACTGTTTATCCGCGACCGCAATGTATGTGCTTACTGTGGCAACCATTTCCATGAAACCGATCTGACGCGTGAGCACATCATTCCATTTGCGCAGCAAGGCGTCGATACGTGGATGAACGTCGTAACCGCATGCAAACCGTGCAACCACCGAAAAAGTCACCGCACGCCAGAACAAGCCCATATGCCCTTGCTTTACACGCCTTATGTCCCCAGTTTGTGGGAAGACTTTATTCTTAGAAACCGTCGGATATTGGCCGATCAGATGGAGTTTTTGATGTCCCATGTTCCCAAATCATCACGGCTCCTGAGTTAAATATTCAAAATAGAAGTTCTCCCAACGCAGGAGAACGGTTCGTTGGTTTTTCCTCCCCTCAAGGAGGCCGTCAACCCAAGTGCGGCAAAGACTGCACCGAACAAAAGTCAGGGGGACTTCTATGAAGTTCACAACGTTGAGTCACAGGGGCACTGTGGCTTTGGGTACGGCGATGCTCGGCATGGCCACTGCACCGCTGCTGGTTTCGCGCACCGTCATTGCGGCCTCTGCGGAAAAAAATCAAACCAATTTGGTCGAACTTGCGACAAATTGGGAAAAGCATTTAGACCTCAGCGGGTATGCAGTCAGTGAAAAATTGGATGGGGTTCGTGCTATTTGGGACGGCAAAGCCTTGCGATTTCGAAGCGGCCTATTGATCAACGCCCCCAGGTGGTTTGTCGAGTCCTTGCCCCAAGACACTTTGGACGGCGAGTTATGGATGGGGCGCGGTACGTTTGATGCGCTTTCAGGCGCTGTGCGCAAGGGCAATCCCGTTGACGCGGAATGGAAAAAAATCACCTTCATGGTGTTTGATTCCCCCAAAACACCAGGAACGTTTAAGCAACGCAGCCACTATCTCCAGCAACTGGTTCGCCAAAGCCAACTGCCTTGGCTAAAGGCCATCGACCAAGCGGAGGTGGCAGATGCTGCATCTTTGGAGGCGAGGCTTGCGCACGTGGCGGCAGGGGGTGGGGAAGGGCTGGTGCTTCACCACTTCGATGCGCCTTGGAGCGCTGGCCGTACCCAGGCAGTGCGAAAGCTCAAATGGCAAGCTGATGAGGAGGCGCGTGTTATTGCCCATATCCCTGGAACAGGAAAATACAAGGGGTTGTTAGGGGCCTTACTGCTTCAAATGCCCAATGGAAAGACCTTTGCTCTGGGCACGGGACTGACCGATGCCCAGCGCACCAGTCCCCCGCCGATTGGTGCGCAAGTGACTTACCGGTACCGTGACCGAACACCACAAGGCTTGCCAAAATTTGCAAGCTTCTTGCGGGTTCGCGATTTAGACTGAGCCTAAGCCTAAGCAAAGACTCCGGCTGTATCTTGCATTTGATTAGAGACTTCGCCTAAGTGGTGCATGCTGTCGCCAAACGTCATCTCCATTTGGGTTAACTTTTTAAAGTAATGGCTGACGATATAGTCATTCGTCACGCCAATTCCCCCGTGCAATTGCACCGCCTGTTGGCCGATGAAGCGCATCGATTGTCCGAGCTGGTACTTGGCGCGTGACAGGGCCGCACGCCTCTCAGGTGCGGGCGCGTTGAGTTTGAGGCTGGCGTAATAACTCATGGAGCGAGCCAGTTCAAGTTGCATTTTCATATCGGCTGCGCGGTGGCGCAGGGCTTGGAACTGACTGATGGTTGTACCAAATTGCTTGCGGGTATTGAGGTACTCCGCAGTCATTGCCATGGTTTTATCCATCACGCCGACAGCTTCCGCGCAGGTGGCAGCAATGCCAATGTCCACTGCATGCTCCAGTGCTTTGAGCCCATCCGTGGTGATCAGCGTAGCGGGTGCATTTTTCAAAGCCAGCTCTGCGCTTCGGGCGCCGTCTTGGGTACCGTAGCCACGGGTGGTGACGCCGCTGGATTTGCGCTCTACCAAAAAAAGCCCAAGTTGGTTGTTGACCTTGGCAGGCACCAAAAATGCGTCTGCTGCATCACCGACTGGAACAATGTTTTTGGCCCCGTTGAGCACGTAGCCACCTGGCGCTTGCGTGGCTTTGGTGTCGCAGGATTCAAGCGTGTACCGGGCGGCGCGCTCTTGGTAAGCGAGTACTACCAATGCGCTGCCATCTGCAATTGCTGGCAGCCATTGGGCTTGAACACTGTGCTCTGCATAGCCGGCGATCACTGCGCCTGCGATGAGTGCTTGCGAGAGCGGCTCCAACACGATGCCCCGCCCGAGTTCTTCCATGACAACCATCCCTTCAACGGGACCCATACCCATTCCGCCGTGTTCTTCGGGGACATACAGGCCGGCCAACCCAAGTTCGGCCAGTGCTTTGTAGGCATCGCGGTCAAAGCCGCCTGCGTTTTCTATGGCACGACGGCGATCAAACGCATATTCTTTGTCCACCCATTTGCGGACCGCGTCGCGCAACTGTTCTTGGTCATCGGAGAAATCAAAATCCATGGTGTTTCCTTAATTGGTTTCGCTTAGCGTTTAGCCAAGTACAAATTGCGACACGATATTGCGTTGGACTTCATTGCTGCCACCATAAATCGTTGTTTTACGCATATTGAAATAACTTGATGCGAGGGGCGCGCAATGGGCGTGGCCGACCGAGTCGCCTTGCCAGCCGGCTTCCATGGCTTCGCGAATCAAGGGCAGTGAAAACGGGCCTGCGGCGAGCATCATCAATTCGCTGTAGCGCTGCTGAATTTCACTGCCCCGAATTTTCAGTAAACCAGCAATATCAAGCGACTGTTTTCCGGATTTTTCAGCGGCCAAGACCCGCAAGACAAGCATTTCCAAGGCGATCACATCGACTTCGAGTTTGGCAATTTCATCGCGAAAGCGCATGTCATCAAATACACCTTCGGCTTTTGCGATGCGTTTAAGCCGCTCGAGCTCACGCTTAGCACGGTTGACATCAGCGATGTTGGTTCGCTCGTGGGCCAAAAGGTGTTTGGCGTAATGCCAACCTTTGTTTTCTTCGCCAACCAAATTTTCAGCAGGAACCTCTACGTTGTCGAAAAACACTTCGTTGACTTCCGCCGATCCGTCCAACAAAATAATGGGCCGCACTGTCACCCCTGGTGACTTCATATCGATCAGCAAAAAGCTGATCCCTGTTTGCGGTTTGCCTTCGGAACTGGTGCGAACCAGGCAAAAAATCCATTCGCCGTACTGGCCCAAAGTAGTCCAAGTTTTTTGGCCATTGACGATGAATTTGTCGCCGACGCGCACCGCACGGGTTTTGAGTGAGGCCAAGTCTGAGCCCGAACCCGGCTCGCTATAGCCTTGGCTCCACCACACGTCTCCGCTGGCAATTCCCGGTAAAAATCGTTTTTGTTGTTCGGCATTGCCAAATGCCATGATCACCGGTGCAACCATGACCGGGCCGAAAGGCACGACGCGCGGCGCGCCTGCAAGTGCACACTCTTCTTCAAACAAATGTTTTTCAATGGCATTCCAACCTGGGCCACCAAACTCTTTGGGCCAAGCGTGGCCAAGCCAGCCTTTTTTACCCAAAATCTTGCCCCAATGCTGCATGTCTTCACGCGTGAGTTGCAACGCGTTATGCACTTTATGAGACAGTTCGCGTGGCAAGTTCTCATGCACCCAAGAGCGTATGGTTTCGCGAAATTTTTGTTCTTGCGGTGTAAAAGCTAAATCCATAAAGGGATCTCCAAAAATCGAGACGTTATAAAGAATGGCTGAAAGCGCTCTAATTTAGCACGGTCGTGCTTTTCTTGCTGTCTAGATCGGGACTCTTCTTTGAGTGAGGCTTGTTGTGATAATCCCAAGCTTATGAAAAATATTGTGATCTTGATTTCTGGTGGGGGCTCCAACATGGCGGCCATCGTCCGCGCGGCGCAAACCCAATCCTGGGAGAAGCGCTTTGGCGCCCGCGTTGCGGCAGTGATCAGCAACAGGCCAGACGCACAGGGTTTGGTTTTCGCCCAGAAGCAGGGCATACCCACTCAAACCATTGACCACACAAGTTTTGCTAGTCGCGCGTCTTTTGACCAAGCGCTGTCTGTGGCTATTTCACAGTACGACCTGCCTACCCAACCTGCATTGGTCGTTTTGGCCGGTTTCATGCGAATATTGACACCCGCATTTGTGGCCCAATTTGAAGGCCGCTTGATCAATATTCATCCGTCCATATTGCCCGCATTTCCAGGCTTGCATACGCACCAAAGAGCGATCGATGCAGGATGCATGTTTGCGGGAGCGACGGTCCACCGCGTCACAGCCGAACTCGACTTCGGGCCGATTCTTGCGCAAGCCGTGGTGCCCGTGCTTGCGAATGACACAGAACAAAGCCTTGCAGCCCGGGTACTCACGCAAGAGCATCTGATCTATCCAAGCGCAGTGAGAGCCTTGATTTCAGGCTAATCATTTGACATAGCCGCAGGGGGCTGCGCTATTTTTTGAAACCTGGCTTGTTTGACACCTTCAAATTCAATCACTTCTTCAAACATCGCTGCAGGCCTGACCCACAGGCCTTTGTCCGCGTACAGAGCGCGGTACAAGGTCATGGGTTCTAGGGTTTCACTGTGGCGCACGGTATCCAAGACTTCATACAAATTGCCTTTGTAGTGCCGGTAAAGTCCAGGCGCGGTGGAGATGAGGGGCGGGAGGTTTTCTTCGCTCATGGGACAATCGCAGCTTATGCATCCAAAAGCCCTATTAGAAGCCTGTTCCGAGTTGGTCCGCCTCACGCTTAAATTTGACCATCCTGCCGACGCGACTGTGTCCCGTTATTTTCGAGATCAC
>JAIPDD010000045.1 GCA_021737875.1 Sulfuritalea sp. | reverse complement strand
AAAACCAACTCCACTACACCTTGGGCGAGGCCCTGCCCGAAAGCGGTCGCTGCATTGCAGTGGCCCCCGGCATCAAATGGATAGGCATGGCCTTGCCGTTCGCCTTAGACCATATCAATTTATGGCTGCTGCGTGATGCCCAGAAAGGGGAGAACGGCATGGTGGACGGCTGGACCGTGGTGGATTGCTGCATTCACAAAGAAGAATCCAAAGCCCAGTGGGAAGCGCTCTTTGTCAACGAGTTAGAGGGTATGCCTATTTTGCGGGTCATCGTGACCCATATGCACCCGGACCATATCGGTTTGGCGGCATGGCTGTGCGAGCGATGGAGTGTCGGCATGTGGATCAGTGGGACCGATTTCCAAGTCGCACGTATGGCATGTTTAGGTGCTAATGGATTTGGTGGAGAACGTTCCGCCGCATTTTTTGCCATGCATGGCCTCAATGACCCGGAAGCGGTTCAAGCGATCAGCGCCCGTACGAATTATTTTCCCAATTTGGTGCCATCGGTACCGAACCACTACACCCGCTTGATGGATGAAAAAATAGTGCACATCGGAGGCAAATCCTGGCGCTGTATCAGTGGTTACGGCCATGCACCTGAGCATATGGCTTTGTATTGTGAGGAGCTGCATATTTTGCTCGGCGGCGACATGATGCTGCCGCGCATTTCGACCAATGTCAGCGTCTATGACCAAGAGCCCGAGGCCGACGCGCTCAGGCTTTTTTTAGACTCCATTGACAAGTTCAAGGCTTTGCCTGAGAACACTTTAACGCTGCCTTCGCATGGCAAACCCTTTACGGGCTTGCATATTCGCATCCAGCAGCTGCACGATCACCATGCCGATCGGTTGGCCGAGGTGATGGTTGCGTGTGCAGAGAAAGCATGCAGTGCAAAAGACGTGGTGCCAGTGATGTTCAAGCGGGCGCTGGACATGCACCAAATGACATTTGCCATGGGTGAAGCCATTGCCCATCTGCATACCCTCTGGTTCGTAGGCAAACTCCAACGCCAACTGGGCGCAGATGGGGTGTACCGGTTCAGCGCCTTGGCCGCAGCTTAAGCCCTGGCCTCACCACGTGGGAAGGCCGTCGTCTTTGAGCTGCCCGCGTAACTCTGCATAGTCTGGAACGACGGTACGCACCGTATCCCAAAAGCGCGGACTGTGGTCCATAACGCGCAAGTGGCTGAGTTCATGCGCGACCACGTAGTCGATGACCGCAGGACGAAAGTGAACCAAACGCCAGTTCAGTCGGATCGCGCCGTCGGCCCCGGCGCTACCCCAGCGGGTACCTGCATTGCTCAGTGAAAGCCGCGTCCAGCGCACACCCAGCAATGGGGCGAAATGGTCCAGTCGCTCGGCAAACAAGTCCTTGGCTTGGCGCATCAGCCAGGCTTGCACGCCATCGCGAATTTGCGCAGGCGTTGCCGCTTGTGACAAGCCTACGCGCAAAACACGCGGCGCGCCGGCCACCGCACTGTCGGCTGTTTCCATGTGCGCACCTGCGCCATCAAAGTTGTGGGCCGGATCCAAAACGATGCGCAGCGATTCACCAAGAAAAGGGAAAACGGTTCCGTCTTGCCAATGAATGTGCGTTTCACTCTGGCGCACATGGCGTTCATGGGTTTCGTGTAATTTGCGCACAATCCAGCGCGCCTTTTCTTGTAAGGCGGCATCCACTTCGTACAAGGGCGTCCAGCGCGGCGCCCGCACACTCAATCCCTCATGGCCGACCACCATGCCGATGCTGCGGCGCTTGGCGCGGATCAATGCATAGGACACCATGACCCCATCCAAGCGCACTTGGCGTGTTGCTTGCGGGTGAACCCAGTTGCGGGTGGTGGGTTCCAGTGCCTCAGGACTGTCAGGCCGCGACTCAAATAAATCCAAGGTGTAACGCAACAAGGGATGCATAAACCGAGTAATTTAAGGAGTGAGAAGTTGGGTATAGGCGTCTGGATCAAGGCGGTGCATCTCGCTTTCAATCCAATGCTCTACCTCACGCATCATCTCTTCGGCGTGTCGACCGTCGCTTGCAATTGCGGGCCCAATGGACAAGGTGACGGTGCCAGAGTGTTTGATAAACGCTTTGCGCGGCCAGCAGGTGGCCGAGTTCACCGCGATCGGGATCACCGGAGCGCCTGTGGCAATCGCCAAACGCGTGCCACCTGATTTGTACTCGCCTTTTTCGCCACGGGGAATGCGCGTGCCTTCGGGAAACATGATGACCCAAACGCCCCGCGCTAACAACTCCTTGCCCTGAGCCACGACTTTTTGAAACGCGCGGGCGCGCAAGCTGCGGTCAATGTGAATCATGTCCAAGCGCCCCATCGCCCAGCCAAAAAAAGGAACGTGCAGCAGTTCTTTTTTGAATACAAACGCAAGAGGCCGTGGCATCAAAGCGGGCATCAGGAAGGTCTCGAAAGTGGACTGGTGCTTAACCAAAAGTATCGCGGGATTGGTACCGTGGGGAAGGTTTTCCATTCCGATGACGTTCACCCGAATTCCCAAAATCACGCGCGCGCCTGCAATCGACCATGTCAACCATTGCGAGGCCATCCACCACAAGGGGTTGCCACGTACAAAAATAGAAGCCACCAAAATCGCAATCGCCCATGGGATGACGGTGATGAGCATCCACAGCATGTGTACCACAGAGCGGAGAAAAGACAGAAACGTGCGCATGTGTTTATCCGCGCGCAACGATAAAGTCAGCAAACGCGCTGAGGTCTGCATGCACGATGGTGTGGGCCGGATAAGTCGACGGTAAAGCGCCATCGACATACTGTGCCGCTTTGCCAGTGAGAACGGCGTGGGGTTCACACCCCACGGCGACCGCAGCCACCAGATCCCGTGCCGAATCTCCTGCCGAAGGCATTCCGGTTAATGGCATGCCGTAGCGTTCTGCGATTTGTTCAAACAAGCCCGGCGCAGGTTTGCGGCAGTTGCAAGATTCCTCAGGGCCATGGGGGCAGTAAAAAACGGCTTCAATACGTCCGCCCACTGCGGCCAACATCGCATGCATTTTGGCGTGCATCGCATTGAGGGCTGCAACATCGAACAAGCCCCGGCCCAGCCCGGACTGGTTGGTCGCCACCACCACATGCCAGCCCGCATGGTTCAAGCGTGCGATCGCATCGAGCGCACCGGGTAGGGGTTGCCACTCCTGTGCGGATTTGATGTAGTCCACACTGTCTTCGTTGATGGTTCCGTCGCGGTCCAAGATAACAATTTTCATGGGCATTCCAATGGTTTGCGTTAACTGGCAAGGCGGGCCAGGTCAGCGACGCGGTTCATCGCCACATGCAGCGACTTCAAAAGCCCTTGTCGGTTGAGGCGAACATCCAGGGCCTCGGCGTTGACCATGACATCGTCAAAAAATGCATCGACCGGGGC
Organism: Sulfuritalea sp.; assembly: GCA_021737875.1. Lineage (GTDB taxonomy): Bacteria > Pseudomonadota > Gammaproteobacteria > Burkholderiales > Burkholderiaceae_C > Allorhodoferax. The sequence goes on along the minus strand of JAIPDD010000045.1, from coordinate 11,565 downwards.
GCGTAGCGCGGCCAGGGTTTGCAAGCTTGCGGTGTAGTCGCCTGCCTTGAATTGCGCTTCAGATGTGGGAAGCAGTTGTTGCATCACGGCGTAAAGGTTCTTCTCGGCGTCTTCTTGCAAGAGTGCTGGATTGACATGGGCATCGACCTCGCCGGCTTTCTTCAAGATGTTGCCAATGCGTTTGTTGGCTGAGGCCAGCGCAGGGCTTTCGGCCAGGGCAGAAAAAGCCCGCACGGCATTTAAGCGAGGCGCAATTTCGCCCAAGCGCTGCGGGCGCAAGGCGAGAACTGCGTCTACCTCTTGTGCGCTAAAGCCTTGCTCGCGCAAACTTCCAGACAAGCGGTCAAAGAAGAATTGGGTGACTTGTTCTGCAATCTGCTCTGGATTGTCAAAGCCGCGCACTGTGGCAGCTGGGACAAGAAGCGCATGCAAGTCAATCGCCAAGTCGCCCTCCATCAAGATCCGAATCACGCCAAGTGCGTGGCGACGCAAAGCAAACGGATCTTTGTCACCCGTGGGGAGGTTTCCAATGCCAAACATGCCGACCAAGGTTTCAAGCTTGTCGGCCAAAGCGACGACTAAACCGACGGGATTGCGAGGCAATGCATCACCTGCAAAGCGCGGTTTGTAGTGGTCTTCAATGGCAGTGGCCACATCGCTATGCAATCCATCGTTTGTGGCGTAGTAGCCGCCCATGATGCCCTGCAGTTCAGGGAACTCGCCCACCATATCGGTCAGCAAATCTGTCTTGGCAAGTTCAGCAGCTTGCAAGACATGCGCTTGATCGATCGCGGAGTAGTGCAAGCCGATGGCAATGTGTTGCGCTATTTGCTGGACCTTTTCGGTGCGCTCGCCTTGCGAGCCCAATTGGTTGTGGTACACCACTTTGGACAGGCCCGCCACACGCGAAGCAAGAGTTTTCTTGCGGTCTTGGTCAAAGAAGAATTTCGCATCGGCCAAGCGCGGACGCACCACGCGCTCATTGCCGCCAATGACATCGGAGGGGTCATCGGGCGTGATGTTGCTGACCACTAAAAACTGGTTCATCAACTTGCCAGCGGCATCGAGCAAGGGAAAGTATTTTTGGTTGGCCTTCATCGTGAGGATGAGGCACTCTTGCGGAACATCGAGGAATTGCTTTTCGAATGCACACACCAAGACGTTGGGCCGCTCTACCAAGCCGGTGACTTCGTCTAGCAATGCATCATCGTCAACCGCCTGCGCGCCGATTTTTTTTGCAGCTGCTTGCAATTGGCGAGCGATCTCTGCGCGTCGGGCTGTAAAGCTGGCAAGGACTGCGCCATCGCGCTGCAAGGTCGCGTCGTAGTCGTCTGCGTGGGCGATGGTAACGGGCGACACGGCCGCTTCAAAGCGGTGGCCTTGGGTGGTGTTGCCAGCAGTCAGTCCCAGAGCGTGAACGGGAACGATACTTGCGCCATGCAGGGCCACCAAGCGATGCGCAGGCCGAACAAAACTCACGCTGGTCCAACCGGGCAGCGCGCAGTCGCGCTCTAACTGGTAGCTCATCACCTTGGGGATAGGCAGTTTTGCAATCGCCTCATCCAGCGCTTTTTGTAGGCCTTCGGCCAAGGTCACGCCGCGAACGGTGTTTTCAAAAAAGAGCGCTTGCGCTTTGCCGTCCATAGCCTGCTTGAGCGTGGGCACGGCGCTTGCGTCTGCGCCCAAGGCTTGTAATTTTTTAATCAAAGCAGGCGTGGCTTGTCCTGCTGCGTCCAGACCCACGGCCACAGGCATGAGTTTTTGCAAGACCGCTTTGTCGGGTGCTTGTGCCACAACGTGGGTGAGGTGCACAGCCAAGCGCCGGGGTGAGGCAAATTCGGTGACCGCCGCATCTGCCGCTGTCAGCCCTTGAGATTTCAGGCTTTGCGTCAACACCTGGCCAAACGCAGCGCCTAGTTTTTGCAAGGCTTTGGGTGGTAATTCTTCAACAAAAAGTTCAACAAGAAGGTTTTGGGTGGTCATAAAAAGGGTCCTGCCTGCGTGTGCTTAGGCTGCGGTCGCCACGGTTTTTTTAGGCATCTGCTCAATCCATTCGCGCGGGGCCATCGGAAAGCCCAGCCGTTCACGGCTTTCCAAATAGCACTGGGCCACGCCGCGGGCGAGGTTGCGAATTCGGCCCATGTATGCGGCGCGCTCGGTCACGCTGATGGCGCCGCGGGCGTCGAGCAGGTTGAAGCTGTGTGCAGCTTTCAAGACCTGTTCGTACGCGGGCAAGGCCAAAGGCACGCTGATCAAATGCTGGGCTTGCTTTTCGTGGGCGTTAAAAGCAGTGAATAAGAAGTCGGTGTCGCTGTGTTCAAAGTTGTAGGTGGATTGCTCTACTTCGTTTTGTTTGTACACATCGCCATAAAGGATCTTGCCCCCACGCTCGCCCACTGCGTGTGGCGCGCTACCCGGCACCGATCCGGTGTCTGTCCACACGAGGTTGTAGACGTTGTCCACACCTTGCAAGTACATGGCCAAGCGTTCGAGCCCATAAGTGATCTCGCCCGTGACGGGTTTGCAATCGATGCCACCAACCTGTTGGAAATAGGTGAACTGCGTGACTTCCATGCCGTTGAGCCACACTTCCCAACCCAAGCCCCAGGCGCCCAGCGTGGGGTTTTCCCAATCGTCTTCGACAAAGCGAATGTCATTCTTTTTCAAATCAAAGCCCAAGGCTTCGAGCGAGCCCAAATACAAATCCAAGATATTGCTGGGCGCGGGTTTCATTACCACTTGGTATTGGTAGTAATGCTGCAAACGGTTGGGGTTTTCGCCGTAGCGACCATCTTTGGGGCGGCGGCTGGGCTGCACATACGCCGCTTTCCAAGGCTCAGGCCCGATGGCCCTTAAAAACGTGGCCGTGTGTGACGTTCCGGCGCCCACTTCCATGTCATAGGGTTGCAAAAGAGCGCATCCCTGCGCATCCCAATACGACTGGAGGGTCAAAATAATTTGCTGAAAAGTCTTCATGGCAGTCGCAAGGTGGTGGTCATTGGGGTTCGCGTTAACCCTTGATTTTACGGGGCATTGCTTAAGCTATGCTTTTAGCAAAGGAGACCGACATGGGTTCACAACAATGGGTTTTGGGTTTGGTCTTGGCCACCATGGTTTTTTCGGTGGCCTTGGAGTTGCGACTCGACGACTTCAAGCGGGTGGCGCAAACGCCCAAAGCGGTGATCTGCGGCTTGATTCCGCAATTTATTTTGCTGCCTGTGGGCACGTGGTTGGCCACACTGTTTTTAGACCTGCCCTCCAATATCGAAACCGCCATGATCTTGGTGGCTGCCTGTCCTGGCGGCAGTTTAAGCAACGTGGTCACACACATTGGCAAGGGCAACACGGCCTTGTCGGTCAGTGTCTCGGCCGTGGCCAGCGTGATTGCTTTGGTGGCTACGCCGTTTAACTTTAGCTGGATGGTGGCTACCAATCCCGATACGGCTGCATGGCTGCAGACCTTGGCCATTGACCCCTCCGCTATTTGGTGGAGTTTGTTGATGCTCTTGGCCATTCCCATGGCTTTGGGCTTGTTGACCTCCCACCAAATGCCCGTGCTGACGGAGAAAATTCGCAAGCCTTTGGGCCACTTCGCTGTGGGCGCGCTCTTGGTTTTTATTGTGGCCGGTCTCATCAAAGAGCGCCAATTGCTGACTTTGGGGCTCTTGCCCCTCTTGCTTTTGGTGGTGTTGCACAACGCCAGCGGTTTGTTTTTTGGTTGGATCACCAGCAGGGTGATGGGCGTGAGTGAGCGCGACCGCCGTGCCGTGATGATTGAAGGCGGCATGCAAAACTCAGGGCTGGCATTGGGCATCATTGCGGTGCAGTTCAACAGCGACCTGGGCATGGTGACCTTGGCCAGTTTGTGGGGCATGTGGCACATTGTCAGCGGCATGGGGCTGGCCTATTTTTGGAGAAGAAAAGATGCTCGACTGGCTGCTTAAAAACGGAACCGTTGTGGACGGAACAGGGGCGCTGCCCTTTGTGGCAGATGTGGCTGTGCGCGATGGAAAAATTGTGGCGGTGGGCTCCATTTCGCAAGCCGCCAAAACAACGATCGATGCAACAGGCCTGTGGATCACGCCCGGTTTTATTGACATCCACACCCACTATGACGGACAAGCCACGTGGGATGACTGTTTCACCCCTAGCATTTACCACGGCGTGACTACTTTGGTGATGGGCAACTGCGGCGTCGGTTTTGCGCCGGTGCGCCCAGGCCATGAAGACGACTTGATCAAGCTCATGGAGGGCGTGGAAGACATTCCAGGGGCTGCGCTGCACGAAGGCATTCGCTGGAACTGGGAAACGTTTCCGCAGTACATGGACGCGCTTGCTGCCACGCCGCGCAGCTTGGACTATTTGGTCCAGGTGCCCCACGACCCCTTGCGCATGTATGTGATGGGCGAGCGCGCCTTGGCGCACACAGCTGCAACACCTGCCGAGATTGATGCCATGGCGGTTTTGCTGCGCCAAGCCTTGGAAGCGGGTGCTTTGGGCTTGAGCACCGGACGCAGCGACAACCACCGAACCTCGGAAGGCAAAGACACGCCTGCGGCCAATGCCAGTGCCCAAGAACTCACCGGCTTGGCCCGGGCCTTAAAGGGCTTGAACCACGGGGTCATTCAAGTCGTGAGTGACTACAACCTGCTGCAAGGCCCAGGCGAGTTTGACGCGGAGTTTGATTTGGTGGAGTCCATGGCCCACGCCAGTGGCAAGCCCGTGTCTTTAACTTGGTTGCAGCGCGACCCCGGCGGCGAGCAGTACCTGCACATCCAAGCACGGGTAGACGCTGCCGTAGCCCAAGGCCTGCCTTTGTATTTGCAAACCGGAGCGCGGGGGATTGGGGTGTTGATTGGACTGGAAGCCAGCTTTCATCCTTTCATGGGCTTTGCCTCTTACAAAGCCGTAGCCCATTTGCCTTTGGCACAGCGCGCTGCAGCGCTGCGCGAACCCGAACGCAAAGCCCGCTTATTGCAAGAAAAATCCGAACGATTGGCTGGCGACGGCAGCGCCATTCCACCATTGGTGGATCTTTTGTTGGCAAAAATAGAGTTGATCAGCGGGCGGATGTTTGCATTGGAAGACACGCTGAATTACGAACCCTCCGTGATGCAAAGCTTTTTGGTGCGCGCCAAGCAGTCGGGCATATCGGCCTTGGAGGCGATATACGACCACCTGTGCGCAGGCAGCGGCGAAGGTTTGATTTACTTTCCGATTTTTAACTACAACGAAGGCTCCCTGGACACGGTGCGCCGCATGCTCGACCACCCGCGTGCACTGAGCAGCTTGAGTGACGCGGGCGCCCATGTGGGCACGGTGTGTGATGCCAGTTTCACAACCTTTATGTTGACCCACTGGGTGCGTGATCGGGGCCGTGACGCGCTGCCTTTGGAGCGGGCTGTCGAGATGCTGACCCAGCGCAATGCGCGCTATTTGGGTTTGACAGACCGCGGCGTCATTGCCCCGGGGATGCGGGCCGATTTGAACGCGATTGACCCCGCCCAACTCAGCGTGGGCCTGCCCAAGCTCGAACATGATTTACCCGCCGGCGGCAAGCGTTTTGTGCAAAAGGCCAAGGGCTACGTCGCCACCTGGGTGGCTGGAGAACAGGTGCAGGCCAACGGTGTTATTTCTGACGCCCGACCGGGCCAGCTGGTAAGAATGGGGCAAAGCTAAACACGGCCAGTGCGATGCAGATGAGCCAAAGCGGCCACAAACCAAAGCGGCTCGCCCACCACGCATAAGGGGTGAGCCCTTCGCGGCCATTGACTTCGCCAACCAATACGGCTTGCGTTAAACGTGGGGCGGCGTGGGTGACCTGCCCATGGTGGTCAATCACCACCGTGGCCCCGGTGTTGGTGGCGCGCACAAATGGCCGCTCAAACTCCATGGCCCGCATCCGCGCAATATTCAAATGCTGGTCAATCGCGACCGTGTTCCCAAACCACCCGATATTGCTGAGATTGACAAACACCGTGGGGCTGGCAGTGGGTTCCGTAAAGCGCTGCGCGAGTTCCTCACCAAACAAGTCTTCGTAGCAAATATGGGGCGCAAGCCGCTGGCCGGCAAAGGCAAATGGAGCTTGCGCCACTGCGCCACGGTTAAAGTCGCCCAAGGGGATGTGCATTAAATTGGTAAACCAACGAAACAGCGGCGGTATAAATTCACCAAAAGGAACCAAATGGTGTTTGTCGTAGCGCAATACCTTAGGGGACTCTGGTAGGAACCCCACCACCGAGTTGGTATAGCCCAAGCGGTTGTCACCCAAAGGAATCCCGACGAGCGCGGCTTGGCCATTGCGTTGAAAGTGGGTCCGTAAATCGTTCCAGTACTGCGCAGGAAGTTGCTGCGGCAACACGGGGATGGCGGTTTCTGGGGCGACTACCAATTGCGTCTTCGCATTCAACAGCGTTTGGCGGTACCACTCCAGCGATTGGACGATTCCAGTGCGGGCTTCGAACTTTTCGTTTTGCGCGATATTGCCTTGCAAAACGGTGACCGTGAGCGCGCCATGGCTGCGGCTAAAGCGCTCTGGGCCTTGTGGCATAGCCACTGAAACAAGAACCAGCACGGCCAGAGCGGCCCAGTGCCAGCGTGGCCCGTTTTTTCCTTGGGCCAACACCATCCCCGCCCAAGCCGCCAAGGCCCCCACACCATACACGCCCAACCAAGGAATATAAAACGCCAAGGGTCCTTCAAGGTGGGCATAACCGCCTGCGCCCCAGCCAAACCCCGTGAGCCACGTGCCACGCGCCAATTCCGCGATCGTCCACAAGGCGGCAAAGGCCAGCGCCGCGTAGCGAGGATTCTTCTGGGCCAGCCGCCACCACAACGCACAGGCCAGTGCGTAATACAAGCCCAGGGCCGCCGCCAAAGCCACGACCGCCAACACCGCCAACACCGCGGGCAAGCCACCGTAGGTGTGCATGGCCACAAACAGCCACCAAAATGTTGCGCTTAAAGCGACGGTTGCAAAGCCTTGCCCGATGGCAAACGCATGGCGCGCACTTTGGGCTTTTTGTAAGGCCCATCCCAGGCCCGCCAGGGAGAGCCCCTGCAAGGCCCACAGCGCTTGGCCACTCTCAAAACCAAAATGAAAAGGCCAGGCGATACTGGCAGCGTGGCACAGCGCCGCTAGAAACAGCAGCGGCCACACGGTGGTCAGGCCTTGGGCGCAAGCGCCACAGGCGACACTTTGAACCAGCGCACTGCGCCGCCCTTGGTGTGCAACACAACAAACTGCAAGCCAGCCACGACATGGCGCTCCCCGCGCTTGGGGACATGTCCCATCGCGTGGGCTATCAGGCCGCCGATGGTGTCAAAGTCATCCTCGGGTTCGCTGCCTTGCACTTGCACACCAAACGCGGTGTTCACCCGCTCAATGGGCGTGTCGCCGCCCACGCGAAAGCTCTGGTCTGCTAAGGCAAAGATATCGCCCTCGTCGTCTTCAATATCAAACTCATCTTCAATTTCGCCGACGATTTGCTCTAAAACATCTTCAATCGTGATCAAACCTGCAACCCGCCCAAACTCATCGATCACGATCGCCAAGTGGTTGCGGTAGCCACGGAAATCGCGCAGCAAGTCGTTCAGACCCTTGGTCTCGGGAACAAAAACAGCGGGGCGCAGCAAAGCGCGAATATTGAGCTCAGGGGCACGCTGCAATTTGAGTAAATCTTTGGCCATCAGCGTGCCAATAATGTTTTCGCGTTCGCCCTCAAAGACAGGAAAGCGCGAGTGCGCAGTGTCAATCACCGTATGCATTAAGTCATCCATGGCGGCTTGAATGTCGATCACGTCCATCCGGGTTGCGGGGACCATCACATCGCCAGCGGTCATATCGGCCATACGAATCACACCTTCGAGCATGGCGCGGGACTGGGCTCCAATGATGTTGTTGTCTTCTGCCTCGGCCAAGGTTTCAATCAACTCGTCGGTAGAGTCCGGGCCGGGGTGGATAAATTCAGCGAGTTTTTGAAGAAAAGTACGCTTGTCTTCTTTTTCAGGGGAATGCGCGGGGTGGGGGTCTGACACTGACGTGGGGCAAGGAATGCCGTGGTTGCGAAGTCGCTAGGATAGCCGATGCGCGCTGCGCTGGTGTGAAAATCGGTGTGCGCCTTAGGGCGAGACTTTGCTTTGCGCGTCTTGGGCCAAGCGGCGCACCTCTTGAACGTCGGCCAATATCTCCCAAAACTGCTTGGCCTGCACCTTGAGCCGGTAGTCGGTATCGGCGATCTGGTCGTCGACCATCTCGCTCATGCGGGTGTGCATCGACGGTGAGGGTAGCCGCAAATAAGCATCCGATTCGCTTCCCTGGCGCTCGACCGAAGCGCCTGCGCGCCGCGCGATTTTGAGCATGGCAGTGTTTTCACTCAAGGCGTGGATAAACATCAAGGAAATGCGGTCGTTGGTGGCATGGACTTGCGCACGTGCAAAAAGCTTGCTGCCCAAGCCGCGACCGCGGGCATGGGGCAGCACAGAGACGCCAAACTCGGCACAGGTTTCGGCGTGCTTGTCTTGGGAATAGGCCAAATGGGCGACTGCGATCAGGCGCAAGCGGCGGTCAAAAATACCAAACACCTTGTCTTTGACAAAGTCGAGTCCTTCGGCGTACTGCTGAATTTGGGCGTCTTGTGCCGCATAGCCAAAGCGCAAATAGCGATCTTCGGGGGGTAACTCGAGCAAATGCGATACAACGGCTTTTCGGTGGCGCTCAGACAAGGCGCGAATGGGCACAACAGCCACTGCCGCATGGCTGATGTGGCGCTGCAAGTCTGCGGTTTTGAGCTGGGGGTGCAGCAAAGCGCGGGCGGCGTGCCAAAGCTCATGCAACATGGACTGAAATAAAAACATAAACCCCACTATAAGGGTTTTCCCTAGGTAGCGCTACCCATTCCCTGAAAAATCTACCAATGCAAGCCCAAGCGCGTAAAAACTTTGCTCAAGACAAACAACGGCCCCACCCACAGGTATTGGATGTCTTCAAAAAAGGACGGTTTTTTACCTTCGATGTGGTGACCGATGAATTGAAAAATCCACGCCACCACAAAAATGGCCACACTCGCACTCACCAAAATACCGCGCTGGTTGAGGGCATCCACAATGCTCAGAAGGATGGAGGTGCCCAGCAACATGCAGATCGTGAATGGCCCAGACAAGCGGGCGTAGTACACCAAACTGGCGCCAAAAAACACCAATACCACCGCAGGGTGAATCGCAAACATCAAGCCTGCCAAACTCAGCATGATGGCCGGTATGGCGATGTAATGAATTAACTCATTGACAGGATGGGTGTGGCTCAGTCCGTAGTGGGCCAGCAGGGTATCGACTTTGCGTTCTGGGGTATCCAAAGCTGCGGTTTCTCTGGGTTGGGTCATCGCATTCTCCTAGCGTGAAAGCATCACAGTCATCATAAATGGAAGTATTTTTTCATCCATTTCACCCAACGCCCTTGGGCGCTGCGTCCCCGCCAGTAGGCAATGGCATGGTGGTTGGCAGCAAAAAATATTTTGAGCGGATCGCGAGGCGCAGCGCGCAGTGTGTGCGGCTTCTCGGGTGACAAAGCCGCGCTGAGGTTGTGCGCTAACACGCTGCTGTCTTCATGGACAAAAAATACATGGGGATGGCTGGTGCTGCGCTCAGATGCGTCCGTGGCTACGGTGGTGCTTGGGGTCTCACCCAAGCGCAAGACCTCCGCCGTGTCGAGTCCGCTGCTGCCTAACCACGCCAGCACTGGTTGGGGCAACACCAAGAGGGGAACATCACAGGCCAAGCGCGTGCTTCCAGTGAGCCAAACGTCGTCATGCGTGAGTGCCGTGACCGGCTCATACAAAACGTCCACGCGCTGCGCTTTGAGGGCGGCGCGCATGCGTTGAAGCAATGGGGTGGGGTAATTGTTCAGTAGTTCAGAGGGCCCGGGCAGCCAGGTAACCGCGGCAAGGGGCATGCGCTGTCGCATCGCCAAAGCCAGCTCAAACGCCTGGGTTCCCGCGCCAATGACGGACAGGCGCAAAGGCCGGGTTGTACCCACATCGCACACCCGGGGCCAAAGGCTGGCAAATTTTTCTAAAGGCGCAACAAACATGGCGTGTTCCCGCACGCCGGGCATCTCCATTTCAGCGGAGTCGCGGTGGGGCTTGGCGCCTGCGTTGATAGACAGGATGTCAAACGCGAGGGTTTGTCCATCGTCAAGTTGCAGGGTGCGGGCGTCTGCATCTAAAGCGACTGCGCTGTTTTGAATCCATTGCACGCCGCTGCGCGCAACCGCTTGTGCAACATCAGTACTACAAGCATCCAATGGCAGGGTTCCAGCCACCCACTCGGCCAAGCGCCGGGGGTTGACCACGGTGGCGTAGGGCGTGAGCAGGGTGACGAGGGTGTGCGGCGTGGGGTGTTTGGCAAACGCGGCAAGAAAGCGCAGGTTGGCAAGACCCGCACCCCACAGCACCACGCGCTTGGGGCTGGCGGTGGCAGCGGGTTCTTGGCTTGGGGCGGAGTTCGCTTGCACGGCGTCTTCGGTCATGGGCCCTATTGTTCCATGTTCTGCGGGTACGCGTCTAGCAGGCGGATCGGACCGCTCTGCTGGCCTTTGGGCAAGATCCGCCCGATGATGGCGCTGTGGCCATAGCCTTGCGCCTGCAAGGCCTGAAGGCACGCAGCCGCCTGTGCTGCAGGAAGGCTGGCCAACAAACCGCCCGCGGTTTGGGGGTCAAACAACAAAGACAAACGCGGTGTTTGCGCTGGTTCGGCTGTATCGGGGTTGGCCAAGGCCGAGCGCATTTTGGCGTTGGCCTGGTGCAGGGAGCTGACGTGCCCTGAGCCCAAACATGCCAAGGCACCATCCAAGACTGGCAATGCGGCCACATGGATTTCGGCATCGACGCCCGAGGGCCGCGTCATTTCTACCAAATGCCCCAACAGGCCAAAGCCCGTGATGTCGGTACACGCGTGCGCGCCATGGGCGAGCAGCGTTTGCGCTGCGCCCTGGTTGGATTGCTCCATCTGTCGCAAAGCCGCTTCAATCCAGCGCCCGCGCGCCAAACCTAAAGCGTGTGCGGCAAACAAGGTGCCGGTTCCCAAAGGCTTGGTGAGAATCAATACATCATCAGCTTGCATACCCGCTTTGCGCATGACGCCTTGGAGTTCACCCTGTGGCGAAACCGCCATCAAGCCGTTGATCGCAAAACCCAGCGCCAATTCTTGGCCTTCGCCGGTATGGCCGCCCACCAATGTGCAGCCAGCTGCGTTGAGCACCTCCACTGCACCCGCCATCATCTGGCTCAGCGTGGCCTGGGTTTGGCGGTCGAGCCCCGGGGGAACGGTGGCAATGGCGGTGGCGGTTTGGGGCTGGGCGCCCATGGCGAAAATATCGCCCAAGGCGTGGTTGGCTGCAATTTTTCCAAAACGGTAGGGGTCGTCCACAAAGGCGCGAAAGAAATCCACCGTGTACACCATGGCATAGCCTGTTGGCACTTGAACAATGGCCGCGTCGTCGGGCGATTGCAGGCCGACCAAGACCGCGGGGTTGTGCAGCGGAACCATCGCAGCCAATGCGGCGGCCAA
>JAIPDD010000044.1 GCA_021737875.1 Sulfuritalea sp. | reverse complement strand
CTGCCTGAAAATTCGGTCAGGTCAAAGGGATTGACAGTGACCGTGGGCGAACACTCGGTCAAACCATAGCCTTCGATCAAAGGGGCTTTGGTGAGCGCCTGCCAGCGCTCGGCAACCGCGCGTTGCACCGCGGCGCCTCCGCCGACGGCCAAGCGTAATTGGCTGAAATCGACCTTGGCAAAACTGGGATCATTGAGCAAGCCGTTAAATAAAGTATTCACCGCAGGCAAAGAAACAAACTTGTACTTTGCCAACACTTTGATAAAGCCAGGAATGTCACGCGGATCGGCCACCAACACATTGGTGCCACCCATACCAATGAAACTCAGACACGAGCTCAAGGCGAAGATGTGGTATAGCGGAATGGCCGTGATGCTAATGAGGTCTTGGCTTGGGTCAATAAAGGGATCACTCCACACCCGGCCCTGTTTTACATTGGCAAGCACATTGCGGTGGCTGAGCATGGCGCCTTTGGACAGGCCCGTGGTGCCGCCTGTGTACTGCAAAAACGCGAGGTCATTGGCCTGTAATGCCACTGGCTTGAAGCTGGCTTTGGCACCTTGCTGTAATGCCGAAAGAAACGATACGCTGCCGGGCAAATCGTAGGCTGGCACCAGCTTCTTTACCTTGTGGATCACGAAGTTGGCCACCGCACGTTTGAGCGTTGGCATCATGTCGGCCAAGCCTGTGACGATGACATGTTTGACCTGGGTTTTGTCTATGACTTTGGCCAAGGTGTGGGCAAACAATTCGACCACGATCATCGCCTGGGCACCGGAGTCTTTGAGTTGGTGTTCGAGCTCGCGCGGGGTGTACTGCGGATTCACGTTGACGACCACATAGCCGGCGCGTAGCAAACCAAATAGACATACCGGGTATTGCAGCAAGTTAGGCATCATCACTGCCACGCGGCTCCCTGCGGGAAGCTTCAAGACCGACTGAAAGTAAGCGGCTAGTTTGTGCGTTAAACCATCGAGCTCGCTGTAGGTGAACTCAACGCCGGTGGACCCGCTGATGAACGCCCGGCGGTCGGCGTACAGATTGACGGCATCGTCAAAATAATCCGCAATGGTTCCCAAGCCATCGGCATCAATCGTGGCAGGAACGCCAGGGGGATAGCGCTTAATCCAAATAGGGTCCATGGGATTTTCAGAACTCACGGTTGTCAAACAATACACCAGTGTACTGTCTTTTCACCCCAAGTGCTATTTCCTAGTCACCTAACGGTTGTGAACCACCTGCTGTGGGTAGGGAATGTCAATATAGTTCTGCCGCAAGAGCGCAAGAATGGCCATGTTGATGTCCGAGCGTAAATTACCCTGACCATTTTGAAGGTCATTGATCCAGTACACCACCGTGAATTCCAGGCCATCGGGGGCAAACTCCGAGAGCTGCACCGACGGCTGCGGATCACGCAAAACCCGAGGCTGCGCCAAAGCCGCTTGGGTTAACAGCGCAATAACTTGCGCCACATCACTGTCGTACCCGACCTGCACCTTGGTGCTTTGGTAGACCACGGAGTCGGCCAAGGAGAGGTTTTCCACCCGACTGCTCACCAGCATTTCATTGGGCACAATGGACTCTCTGCCGGTTTGCGAACGCACCACCGAATAGCGGGCGTTGATCTCGGTCACCATGCCCTCGAACCCGTCCACGCGCACATGGTCACCAATGCGCAAACTGCGTTCGGCCAAGATGACAAACCCACTCACGTAATTGGCCGCCAACTTTTGCAGTCCAAAGCCAATGCCCACGCCCACCGCCCCACCTAAGACCGACAGCGCGGTGAGGTCTATCCCGACAATCGACAAAGCCAAGATCAAGCCCAAAAATAAAAGCAAAGCGCGGGTGGCGTTGCTGACGGCTTTTCGCAAAGACAGCGCATCGCCGGTTGCAGAGCGCAGCAGCCGCGATTCAATGCCAGAGGAGATCCAGAGCGTGATGATCAGCACCGCGCTGGCAGAAATAATCCCTTCCAAAATATTACGCACCGACAACTGAGAGCCGCCCACTTTCCAACTGATTTGGTCTAACTCGTTGAGCACCATGGGCAACAAGCCGCTGACCCACATGACCATAGCCACCCACGCCACCCACGACAAGGTTTGCTCCAAAGCGCGAACCCAGCGGGCTTGGGCAAAAGCCACCTGCAAGACTTTGACGCCGGTTCGAATCACCACCAGCGCTACCAAAACGGGAACCGCCAAGGTCAAGACGGCAGCGTGGGCATAGCGCTCCACCACGATCCGGGCAGCAAACCCCAGGCATAAAAGCACCAATGGAAACAACACGCCATCCAAATCGTTGCGGCCAAACCAAATCGAACGCTCCGACCGATCAAAAGATTTGCGCAGGCCCACCACAGCCAACCACGCCAAACCCACACACAAGGCCAAAACCACCAATTCCAAAACCACCGTGGGCTGGGTAAACGCCGCCAACCAGCCTTCAAAGTCATCCATAGGACGGGGGGCGCTTGCGTGGGTCAAGGTGGACATGGGTCAAAAAAGCAGAAAGGGTTAAACGTCAGCCAATACGCGCACATGGGCTTCCACGCTGCGGGCCAAGGCATCTAAATGGTAGCCGCCTTCAAGGCACGAGACGATGCGGCCTTGGGCGTGCTTTTGCGCAGCGCTTTTGATTTGGGTGGTGAGCCACGCGTAGTCACTTTCCACCAAACCCATTTGCCCTAAATCGTCTTCACGGTGGGCATCAAAACCGGCGCTGATAAAAATCATTTCAGGCGCGAATGCGTCTAAGCGCGCCATCCACTGTTCCTGCACCAAAGCGCGAACCACATCCCCTTTAGAGTACGCAGGCACGGGAACGTTGACCATATTGTTGGCGGTCGAGAGTGCGTCGCTGTAGGGGTAGAAAGGGTGTTGGAAAAAGCTCAACATCAGAATGCGCTCATCCCCGCTGACAATATCTTCCGTGCCGTTGCCGTGGTGGACATCAAAGTCAATGATGGCCACCCGCTGCAAGCCGTGGCGCTCTAAAGCGTAACGCGCGGCAATGGCCACGTTGTTAAAAAAACAAAAGCCCATGGCTTTGTCATGGCAAGCATGGTGGCCCGGTGGGCGCACGGAGCAAAACGCGTTTTCAAGCTCCCCTGCGATCACCGCGTCCGTTGCCGCCAAGGCCGCACCTGCCGCGCTCAAGGCCGCTTCCCAGGTATGGATATTCATGGTGGTGTCGGGGTCAATGGGCGTGTGCGTGGGGCCACCGGCTGCAATATCGTCGCGCAAACTATCAGTCAGGCCCCGCAGTGCAGCAATATGCATGCGGCCATGGGCCAGTTCTAAATCAGTAATCGGGGCTGCGGGCGCGGTGCGTTGGTCTAAAACATCTAACACCCCGCTGGAAAGCAATCGGTCGGCAATGGCATCCAAGCGCTGTGGACACTCGGGATGACCGTGGCCCATGTCATGCTGACGGCAAGCCGGGTGGGTAAAAAAACCAGTCTTGTGCATGGATTCGAAGGCCTGAAAAATCGCAACGCAATGAGCTTAACACGCGGGTCATGCGTCTGATCGGCCCGTTTTGACTACACTCGCACGGGCGCGCCAACCCTTTGACCTGTGGACTTATTGTTTTGAACTTCCTATCTTTTCGCTTTTTGGTTATTGCCCTGTTCGCTTGCGCATGTGCCACAGGGTATGCCGCAGAAAAACCAAAAAACAAAAAACGCACAAAGCCCAGCGTCATTGCCTTAGAAAAATACAGCAAAAACCCGGTAGCGATGCGGGCAGCGGACGACATTGCAGAGCGCATGGGCGTGCGTCCTCAGTGGGTGCGCCACATGATTGGACAAGCCCATAAGCTTCCCGGAGTCATCCAAGCCATGACGCCGAGCGCGCCGACCAGCGTCAAAGATTGGGGGCAGTACCGCGACAGAGTGATCGTTCCCAATCGCATCGAATCGGGCAGCCGATTTTGGAGCCGCAACGCAGACACCTTGGCCCGGGCCGAGCTGGAAACCGGCGTCAGCGCCAGCACCATCATCGGCATCTTGGGCGTTGAAACGCAGTACGGTCAAAACATGGGCCGCTACCGAACCATTGACGCACTCACCACCTTGGCTTTTGATTTCCCACCAACCCACCCCAAAGCCCGCACCCGCGCGGCTTATTTTTTGCAAGAGTTAGAGGCATTTTTGGTCTTTGCCAAAGCCAGTGGCCGCGACCCGCTGTCCGTGCGCGGAAGCTACGCCGGCGCGATGGGCATGGCGCAATTCATGCCTTCGAGTTGGTTGAAATACGCCGTCGATTTCGACGGCGATGGCCGCATCGATTTGTTTCAAAGCAGCGCAGACGCCATCGGCTCAATAGCCCATTACCTGCGGGCCTTTCATTGGAAGCCCGGCATGCCAACGCACTACCCTGTCGCATTGGACGCCCAGCGCTTAGACCTTTCTGGGCTTTTAGCCAACGACATTGTGCCGAGTATGAAGCCCGAGACCATGGCCAGCATGGGCGCTGTTTTGCCAGAACCTGCTGTGCGCCACGCCGGACTGTTGGCATTGATTGAATTGCCCAATGGCCGCTACGCTCCAACGCAATACGTTATCGGAACCGATAACTTTTACGCCATCACCCGGTACAACTGGAGCAGTTTTTACGCGATGTCGGTGATTGAATTAGGGCAAGCAGTGCAGACGCGCCGCACCGACATTCAACCTAACTAGCGCCACCTTTTAGATAAGTCATTCAACTATTCCAGAGCTAGTGGATGATGACTGCTCCATCTCATTCAATCAAAAACAGCAATCAATGACTTGGATCCATATCCATTGATATAGATCAGCATATGAGACCCTGATTGGACAAACAATCAATTCACTCCACTTCGAGAAATATTCGAAGCGAGGCACATGAAATTATTTTTGTGCTTTTGATTGGGGTTTGTTTTTAAAGGATTCCAAAATGAAAATGCCAAAGTCTCGTATTTCAAAGGCTGTAGTGTCGACTGTCATTGCATCAGCTTGTGCTTTATTTAGCATCGGGGTGCACGCCCAAGATCCAACACGTGACCAAGTTCGTATCTATGGCTCGCAGTTGATGACGCAGCCAGAAATGAGTGCCTACCAAAACAAAATGCGAACATTAAAGACAAGCAAAGAAAAAGAGGCCTATCGTTTAGAGCATCACGCCCTAATGCAGCAACGCGCCACAGAAAAAGGAATGACGCTTCCTGAGTCACCTACTGGACCAGGCCCAGCATCACAGGGGACTTCAGCCGGTGGACAGGGTAATCCCGTCGGCGGTGGCGCAAAAGGGAAAGGTCCTGCAGGCAAGTAGTCATCATTGATGATGTTTCAAAGGTCCTAACACCGTTGTTACCCCTTCCAATGCCAATACCGACGCGCTTGGTCACGGTGACAGACCCCGTTCACAGGCAACCAAGATTGCCACGTAAACGCACCACAGCTTGCCGTCTCAACCCAACGCACTTCTGCCAAAGCCTGGTAACGTTCACGAACTTCGACGGCAGGGTGACCGTAGCGGTTGCGGTAACCCGCTTGCACCACCGCCACAGTAGGCGCAACCGCAGCTAAAAATTCGGCACTGCTGGAGGATTTGCTGCCGTGGTGAGGAACCAGTAAAAAGGTTGCGGGGGCGAGACCGCGATTTAGCAATTGGGCTTCTTGTTCACGCTCTATATCTCCAGCGAGCAGTGCGCTTTGCGCGCTCCCCTGCACACGCAAAACGCAAGAAAGCGCATTGGACTTGGGTTGGGGCTCACTTGTGTAGTCTTGCGCTGGTGGATGCAAAACCTCAAACACCACGCCATCCCATACCCACGATTGGCCTTTTTGGCAACGAACGGATGGGGCTTTTGCAAGCAACGGGTGCGCAGCATCGAGAGAGCTCCATATATCGGCATCGCTATGCAAAGCCAACACCGACGCCGCGCCGCCGACGTGGTCTGCATCGCGGTGGCTTAGCACCATGCGCTGCAGTGGCGTTTGCGAGGCTGACAACAGCGGCACCAGCACCCGATTGCCGGCGTCGCTCTCCACGCTGTAACGCGCTCCGGCATCGTACAAAAGCGCGTGCGTTGCAGTGCGAACCAGCACGGCATTGCCCTGCCCCACATCGGCCGCTACGATTTCAAACTCGCCTGGCTTTGGCCTTGCGGGCTGCCACACCACCAAGCCCAATACCAAAGGCAAACCCAGCAAGCGAAAACTCCATGTAAGAGGAAGCACCAGCAACAAAGCACCCACCCCGGCAGCCAACGCCAACCACCACGGCGGCACAGCCAAGGTCCAGACGGCGCCAGGCCAAGCCACCATGGTTTGCAGCACCGCCATCATCAGGTCGATCCCCCATGCCGCCACACTCCACAGCGCTGGCACCACAGCCCCAAGCATGGCCAAAGGCGTCAAGACCAAGGTCACCCAAGGCACTGCAAGCACATTAGCCAACAAACCCACCAAGGACACTTGCCCAAAGAGAACAACCGTAAGAGGCGCTAAAGCT
The DNA here is from genome assembly GCA_021737875.1 of Sulfuritalea sp. Taxonomy (GTDB): domain Bacteria; phylum Pseudomonadota; class Gammaproteobacteria; order Burkholderiales; family Burkholderiaceae_C; genus Allorhodoferax. The sequence goes on along the minus strand of JAIPDD010000044.1, from coordinate 9,024 downwards.
AGAGTGATGCGCCCTTGCTCACGCAAAAAGCCCAGCCCATAGCGAGCAACCTTGGCGGCACTGTGCATCGGTGCGAGCGTTTGCTTATCAACGCTGCGTGAATCACTCGCAAAAAGCACACCGACTGACACAAAACTCAACCAAAACCCCGCTTGCAATAAAGCCCAAGGATCCAGCGCAACCACCAACACACAGGCCAGCATCCACACACTGGTCCACGGCCAGCGCGCGCCCATCAAGCGCAGCAAGACCACTGTGGCCAACATCATGCAAGTGCGTTGTGCTGGCACACCCCAGCCTGAAAAAATGGCGTACATCGTTGCCAACAACAGGCCGCCTACTAGCGCCGCGCTCGGTGCGGGGAGAACATGGCACAAGCGAGAAGAGCGTCGCCAAAGCGCGCGCACGCACACTGCGGCCAGCCACGCAAACATCGTGATGTGCAACCCCGAAATACTTACCAAGTGGGCCACGCCCGTGGCACGAAAGACATCCCAATCCGCGCGGTCAATCGCACCTTGGTCTCCAATCACCAAGGCCGCAAGCATGCCTGCGGCTTGTGTATTAAAGACGTGCAACTCGATACGCTCGCGCAGCGCTTGACGCAACTGCGCTACGGGGTAAAGCCACGTGGAGGCCAAGCGTTGGGGGCGGACGTCTTTAGCTCCCGCGCGCACATAGCCTGTCGCTTGAACCCCTTGCTCCCACAACCACAACTCGTAGTCGAAACCATGTGGGTTGCTGCTGCCGTGGGGCGCTTTCACCCGCACCGTGAATTCCCAGCGTTCACCAGGGCGCACCGGCTGCGGTTGGTGTTGGAGTTCCCATCCAGACGCGTTGGCACTGGCAGGCGCCATTCCGTTGTACCAACCCACATCCATGCGCTGGGGAAACGCCACCGGGGCGCCGCTGTCCAAGCGCGCCGACTCCACACGCAGCCTCAAACGCAGGCCGGCTGCATTGCGTTGAGGCAGCTCGGCCACCACGCCCGTGATGCGCAGATCGCGGCCTTCTAAAGCAGCGTCTAAACGATCCGTATCAAACGCCACAGCACGTAGGCCTGTCACAGAAAAGGCCGCCAAACCAAACACCAAAGACACCACGAAAAAGCCCCACCGCCATGTTGGAGCTTGGAATTTTTTGCGCATGGCTTCCAAGAGTCCGATAGTGATGGCGGTTCCGCCCAGAGCGCTATACGCAAGCGTGGTCCACAGTGCCTCCTGCTGCAACTGCAAAGCCGTTCCCGCCAGCCACGCCCACGCCACGCCCATAGCAAAGCGGGCCCCAGACCTTGGCGGCGAACTGACGTGTGACATGGCTGGATCTTATCGGGCGCAAGGCAAGGCCACGCGCAAATCAATATCGGTGAAAATACGCACAGTCATTTCTACACCCCCTATTTCAAATCTTTCGGAGCAAGCCATGAACATCTATACCCAATTGGAAAAACTCAATATCACTTTGCCCCCCGTGGCCATTCCAGCCGCTGCCTATGTGCCTTTTGTGCAAACCGGCAATTTGGTTTTTATCAGCGGCCACATCGCTAAAAAAGACGGGCAAGTGTGGGTGGGTCAGTTGGGCAACACCATGCAAACGGCCGAAGGCAAGTTGGCCGCACGGGCGATTGCGGTGGACTTGATGGGAACCTTGCATGCTGCCGTGGGAGACCTCAACCGCGTCAAGCGGATTGTGAAACTCATGTCTTTGGTGAACTCGACTGGCAGCTTCACAGAGCACCACTTGGTGACCAATGGCGCCAGCGAGCTCATCGGCGAGGTGTTTGGAGAAAAAGGCGCCCACGCCCGCAGTGCGTTGGGCGTAGCCCAAATTCCGATGGGGGCTTGTGTCGAAATCGAGATGATTGCCGAGCTAGCGGACTAAACCACAGGGTGCGTTTGCGGGTCTGAAGCAGCCAACTGCGTAAGCTCAGTTCGCAAACGTTCCAGCGCAGCCGCGTAGTTTTGTGCGTCCCCATAATCGACAAACCCATGGTAATGAGGGTGGGCGTGCAGAACGCGTCTGGCGTGTTTGATGGGGCACCAATACTGCTCGGTACGGCCAAAAATTTCACGGCAATAGGCCATCAAGCCGTTGCCATAGGAGCAGTAAGCGCAGTTGACTTTTTCTAAAAGATTGAGGTAAGCCAAATGCGTGCGGTCAAAGACAAAGTAATCGGAGCGTTTGATTTTTGGAATCCGGTACAGCGGAAAACACACCCATTGGTACACGGTGACGAAAGCGTCTAAAAAAAGCATGGGCAACACAACGGGGTAAATAAAAGGAATCGTGAGGACATTGCGCCATTGCGCCGACCACATATAGCCCAGCAGGCCTTGTTTAAAGCGCTTTTGCTGGTCTAAAACTTCTTTTTCAAAGCGAATTTTTCGCTCTTCAAAATCTGCTTGCCACTGCTGGCGTCGAATTTTCGCCTCCATCTCAATGGATTGCTCCAGCGCCTGGATGCGGTCTAAAAATTCACGGATATTTTCGTTCATAGGATCCTTTGCAGAAACAAGGATGAGAGGCTGACTTCAACGAAGTATGACCTGTGTCAAAGGCGAAAAGTCAGAGAGCCTGCACACTGAGCGTTAACCATGACGCGCAATCACCATACCACTGACACGGGCCTGAGCCCAGCCCAGGCTGCACTTCGTTTCGCCCAAGACGGGCCCAACGAAATCGAACTCCATCACAAGCGCGCGGTAGGGCGGCGTTTGCTCGATCTGCTTTCCCAACCCATGTTTTCCTTGCTTGTGGCAGCAGCCTTGCTTTACATCGTGCTTGGGGACCTGACTGAAGGACTGACGCTGGCCGTTTTTGTTTTGGCCGTTTTGGCTCTGACCTTTTACCAAGAGGGCAAGTCCGAGGCGTCCATTGAAGCGCTTCGCCAACTGACGCAGCCGCATGCACAAGTGGTGCGTGCGGGGCAGCGCCTCACCATCCCTGCGCGTGAGGTGGTGGTCGGTGACCACCTTGTCCTTTCAGAAGGCGCCCGTGTGGCCGCAGATGGCCAAATACTGCGCAGTGATCACCTTGAAATCGACGAATCCTTGCTCACTGGCGAATCAGCGTCTGTCGAAAAAAACCATTCCCTCCAGGCACTTGACCAAGCACTGGTTTTTGCAGGTACTTTTATCGTGCGCGGTCAGGGCTTGGCGCAGGTGCTTGCCACTGGCAATCGCAGCCAAATGGGTCAAATTGGCGTGGCACTGGCCCAAACCGATCGCGCGAACACTCCCCTACAAGAACAAACAGCCCGCTTAGTCAAAGTGCTGGCCACCATGGTCGGCATGCTTTGCGTTGTCATGGTTCTCACTTTGGGCTTGCGCGACGGCCAGTGGCTACCCGCCCTGCTCTCGGGGATTGCGTTGGCAATGTCCATCCTGCCCGAAGAGTACTCGGTGGTGCTCACGCTGTTTCCTGCCATGGGGGCGCACCGTTTGTCCCGCGAAGGCGTGCTGACCCGCCATATCAATGCCATTGAAACCTTAGGCGCTACGAGCGTGTTGTGTAGCGACAAAACCGGTACGTTGACGCAGAACCGCATGGCAGTTCGCTCACTAGCGGTTTCAAGCACCCCGATAACAACCGCCATACCAAGTGAGATCCTGCGGTGGTCGTCGACCGCTTCTTCATTAGATAGCCCTTTTCACCCGCTGCTTGAACATGCAATTTTGGCCAGCGCGCCGCAACCCTTTGATCCCATGGAAACCGCCCTCCATACGCTGGGTGAAACCCATTTGAAAGAGGTAGAACCGCTGTACCAAGTTGGCCAACTGGTAAAAACCTACGGCCTGAGTACAGAACTCAAAGCGATGTCCCATGTGTGGCAAAGCGGGCAAAGCGCGGTGGATACCGTCGCCACCAAAGGGGCGCCCGAGGCCGTGATGGATTTATGCCATCTCAGTCAAGTGCAACGCCAGCTGTGGTTGGACTGTGCCGACGGCATGGCAAAAGAAGGACTTCGGGTTTTGGGCGTGGCGCACAGCCCGTTTAAAGGCGCCGTCTACCCCCAAAACCCCCACGATTTTGAATTTGAATGGTTGGGCTTGGTGGGATTGGCAGACCCGCTGCGACCTGAAATCCAAGAAGCGGTTGCCCAGTGCCAAAGCGCCGGCATTCAAATCATCATGATCACCGGCGACTACCCCACGACAGCCAAAGAAATTGCCCGCCAAGCTGGGCTGGCTACAGGCGATACCTTGAGCGGCGCAGAACTCGACCGTTTGGACGATAGTTCTTTGCGACAAAAGCTTCGCAAGGTGACAGTGTGCGCCCGCATCGCACCCCATCAAAAACTACGCATCGTCCAAGCCCTGCAAGCCAATGGTGAGATCGTCACAATGACAGGTGATGGCGTCAATGACGCGCCGGCACTCAAGGCCGCCCATGTCGGTATCGCTATGGGCGCACGCGGCACGGACGTAGCCCGAGAGGCTGCCGACCTGGTGCTCGTGGATGACAACTTTGCGTCGATTGTTCGCGGCATTCGGTTGGGGCGGCGCATTTTTGGTAATTTGCAAAAATCGATGCGCTATATTTTTGCCATTCATATTCCCATCGCTGGCATTGCACTGGTACCCATGGTCATGGGTTGGCCTGCGTTGATTCTTCCGCTGCACGTGGCGCTTCTTGAGCTGATCATTGACCCGGCTTGTTCTGTCGCTTTTGAAAACGAACCCGCCGCAGCCGATGTGATGCAACGCCCCCCAAGAAATACCAAAAAAGCACTTTTTGGCAAAAGAGAAATTGGTTTGGCCATGGGGCAAGGGCTTTGTATTTTTTTATGTGTGGGTGCGTCGTTTGCTTTGGGCTATGGCTTGCTTGCAGAGACCGAAGTGCGCTCCATGGTGTTTGTCACTTTGATCGTTGCCAATGCCTTATTGATTTTGGCTAATCGCGCAAGCGCTGGGCGCTTTTGGGCCTCCTTGCGCGTGCCCAACATCACCGCGTATGCCGTCATCGTCTCCGCCCTGCTGGCCCTGGCTTTGGCGATGTATTGGCCTTGGCTTGCAGCCCTTCTGAAATTTGCACCCTTGCCCATGGACGCGCTGGGCGCGGCTTTGGCCTTTGGCTTGGCCAGTCTGCCTGCAGTCCTTGCTTTGCAATGGGCCGTTCAACGCAAGTAGCGCGTTGGGGCCTGCGTCACACTACCAAGAGGTTCGCCCCATAAAGATGACGGGCGGGTTATCAATCACCGACTTGAATATTTGCAAGCCGGTTTCAAGCAACTCGGTGTTGGCAGGCGCGTTCAGGCTGATTCGAACGGCTTGGGGTGCGGGGGAGCGACCGACCCCAAAGTGGTCTGCGGTGCGTACCAAAACGCCTGCTTGGCGCAAGGCGCCAGCGAATTGTCCAGCCCGCCACGGCTCTGGCAAAGGCACCCAAATCAAAGGAAACTCAGGGTCGGTTTTGAATTCCAATCCACGCAGAATTTTGTGGGCCAATGCCAGCCGCTCGGTGGTTTGTTTGCGCTGCTGGGCAATCAGAGTTTCCATTTCACCAGTTTCAATCCAGCGGGTGGCAATCTCGGGCAAGAGGGGCGCCACCATCCAACTGTCAGCCCGCATGCTGGCGGCAAATTTGCTAAGCCAGGTTGGCGCGGCTTCGATATAGCCCACCCGCAATCCCGGCGCCAAGACCTTGGAAAAACTGCTGAGCAAAAAAGACTGATCTGGTAACCAGGTGGATAAAGCGGGCAAAGGCTTGGCTTGAATAGCTGCATGCACGCAGTCTTCAATCACGTACAAGCCATGCGCACGCACCACCGCTGCAATTGCTTCGCGGCGTTGCACCGACATGGTGGCGCCAGTGGGGTTGTGCAAGGTGGGGGCGCAATACACAAATTTGGTGTCAAAGGTTTTTGCCGCGCGCTCTAAAGATGCAGGGGTCATGCCCTCGTCATCGGTCTCAATGCCAATGAGTTGCAAGCGCATCGACCGCGCCAGCGACTGCAGCCCGGGGTAGCTCAGCGACTCGGTCAACACCGCTTCGCCTGGTCGGGCGATGGTGCGCAGCACGCAAGCCAATCCGTGCTGTGCGCCGTGGGTCACCATGACGCGGTTCCACTGGCCGCTCAGTCCAAAGCGCTGCAACCACTGCGCCCCGACTTCCCGGTGGCGGCGCAAGCCCGTTTCTGACTGGTAGCTCAGTACCTGGCGCATGAGTTCAGCATCATCGCTGAGCGAATCAAACGCCACTTTGAGAGCGGCAGCTTCGTTGCCCACCATCGCCACGTTATGGGCCAAATCGATAGGGGCTAAGCGGTCATCGGTTTGGAGTGTGTCAGGCACGTGCTCGATCGAACGCACATAGGTTCCGTCGCCCACCCGGGCCGTTGCCAAACCTTGGTTTTCTAAGATCGCATAAGCCCGGCTGACGGTTCCGGTCGTGACCCCCAAGCGACGCGCCAAATTGCGCTGGGGTGGCAATTTTTCCCCCATGGGAACCTGCCCGTTGAGAATGGCTTGGGCCAGGTCTTCTGCAATGGACTGGTACTTGGGCTTGGTGCCATCGCCAAGGCTGGCCGTAGAAATAAGCTGTTCGAACGACATTGCGTAGATCCCTGGTGGGGGCATCCTCTTAATAATGGGGGCTATTATCGTTTTACCCTATGAAAGCAGGGTTTCTGTGTTCAATTACTCAATTTGAACGCATTGATAGCATTCAATCTGATGCATAGTATCCATGGTGATCCGAAAATGCGGGGATTTCCCCTCCAACACACCCTTTTTCCAGTAACAGAAATGAGCTCTCGCGCATGAACGCCTTTGACTACATCATTGTGGGTGCTGGATCCGCCGGTTGCGTGCTTGCCAACCGCCTAAGCGCCAGCGGCAAAGACCGGGTGCTGCTGCTCGAAGCGGGGGGGTCCGACCGCAGCCCCTTGATTCAAGTTCCACTGGGCTACGGGCTGACTTTTTCTGACCCCAAATACAACTGGATGTACACCACCGAGCCCGATGCGGCATTGAATGACCGCACCTCTTTTTGGCCCCGGGGCAAAGTACTCGGGGGCAGCAGCAGCTTGAACGCGATGGTTTATATGCGCGGCCAAGAAGGCGATTTCAACGACTGGCGTGACGCAGGCAACGCTGGTTGGGGCTGGGACGATGTTTTGCCGTATTTCAAAAAATCGGAAGACCATGTGTGGGGGGCATCGACCCACCATGGCGCTAGCGGAGAAATGCGTGTCAGTGATTTTGCTGACCAAGTCCACCCCCTGTGTGCACGTTTTATCGAAGCCGGTAAACGATTGGGGTACGGATACACCCCAGATTTCAATGGCGAGCGCAAAGAAGGCTTTGGTTTGTGGCAAATGACCATTCGCAATGGCGTTCGCGAATCAACGTCCAATGCATTTTTGCGCCCCGCCATGCGCCGCAGCAACCTGCAAGTCATCACCCAAGCGCTGGTGAGCAAAGTGATTCTCAAAGACCGCAAGGCCACGGGCGTGCAGTGCACGGTAGGAGGACACACCCAGATTTTTGAGTGTCGCAAGGAGGTGATTTTGTCTGGCGGCGCAATCAACTCACCTCAGCTCTTGCAACTCTCTGGCATTGGCGAAACCCAAGCCCTAAAAGACAAAGGCGTGGCGGTGGTTCACCACCTGCCCCACGTGGGCCAAGGTCTGCAAGACCATTTGTGCGTCTCGTATTTTTTCAAGTCCAAAGTGCCGACCTTGAATAACAGCTTGGGGCCGTGGTACGGCAAGGTCTGGGCTGGTATGCGCTATATGTTCAATCGCCGCGGGCCTTTGGGCATGAGCGTGAACCAAGCCGGGGCTTTTGTACGCAGTCGCCCGGAATTGGAGCGGCCCAATTTGCATTTGTATTTCAACCCCATCAGCTACACCGCCAACACGGCGCCCGTGGGTAAGCGCTTTCAGCTTCAAAACCCCGACCGCTTTGCGGCGTTTTTAATTTCCTTTAATACCTGCCGCCCCACCAGCCGCGGCAGCGTGATGATTACGTCCAACAATCCCCTGGACAAGCCGCGCATTGAAACCCACTTTTTAAGCACCGAGCACGACCGCCAAGACATCATGGATGGCGCGCGCATGGTGCGCAGCATTGCTGCTGCGGCCCCGTTGGCCGATATTGTGGAAAGCGAACACTTACCAGGCGTGCAAGCCCAAAGTGAGGCGGACATTTTTGCCGACTTCGCAAAACGTGCAGGCTCGGTCTACCACGCGTCATGCACCTGCGCGATGGGAACGGACCCTGCCACGTCGGTGGTGGACGCAAGACTGCGAGTCCATGGCATTCAAAATTTACGCGTGATTGATGCGTCCGTTTTCCCTGCTGTCACCTCCGGAAATACCAATGCGCCCACCATCATGGTCGCTGAAAAAGGCGCTGACATGGTCTTACAAGACAACGCGTGACGCCTGAAATTATTCTTTTTTTTTCATTTAACCATCACTTCACTTATAGAAAGCACATGATGAGCAACAGCAAACTCCGTATCGGTTTCATTGGTTTGGGCAGCTTGGGCGAAGGCCTGTGCAACAACCTGGTCAAAGCCGGCTACACCGTCACTGTCAACGACCTCAACAAAGACCTGGCCAAAGGCCTGCTCGCCGGTGGCGCAGCCTGGTCGGATGATGTGGCAGGCGCGTGCCGCAATGCCGATGTGGTGATCACCGTTCTACCCTCACCTGCGGTGTCGCGCAAAGTGGTCGAAGGCGCCGGTGGCGTTTTTGAAAATCTGAAATCCGGTGGCACCTGGATTGAGATGAGCACCACCGACATGGAAGACCTGTTGCGCTTAAACGCGGTTGCCGCAACCAAAGGCATTACGGTGCTCGAGTGCCCTGTTACCGGCGGTGTGCACCTGGCCAATTCGGGCGAAATTACGGTCTTGGTGGGTGGCGAAGAAAGCACCTTCAAGCGCGTGGAAGACATTCTTGGCACCATGGGTGGCGAAATCATTTACATGGGAAAAATGGGCAATGCCTCGGTCGTTAAAGTCGTGACCAATATGCTGGCCTTCATCCACCTGATTGCCGCGGGTGAAGCCATG
>JAIPDD010000043.1 GCA_021737875.1 Sulfuritalea sp. | reverse complement strand
GGAGTTCGACCGTGTTTCCGTCAAACGCCACGTTAAAAGGGACGCGGAATTTCACGCCGCTGGCGGTGCTGTCCGCGCCTTGGGTAAGGTGGTTGCTGTGGGTGGTTTGCAAGGCGCTGTCTTGGGTGTTTTTCAAGACTTCCTTGAAATCAATGTCTTGCGCTTTGTAGTTCGGTGTATCGGCGTTGGCAATGTTGCGCGAAAGCAATTCCATACGCTGGCTGCGAACACCCAGTGCTTTCTCGTGAACGCTGAAGGCGTTATCGATCATGTTCATGCTAATTACTCCATTGCGTTAAAGTTTTTTGCCGTAATGCCGACATCTATAAAGACAAAACGGCTTTCTTCATGTTCTTCATGCAAATTGCATGCCATGAGGCTCGAGCCTGTGTGTTTGCTCCCCTTTTCCTCCGCTTTAGCCGCCCTCAAAGCACAAAGCGGCAAACCTTTGCCGCTTGGGTGTTTTCTATCAAGGGTTGTTGTTCTCTGCGTACTGCTGCGCCTTTTGGGCTTGCAAGCGCATGGAGGCGGGCAGCATTTGCCCTAAGCGCTGGGCGGCGTTCTGTAAGAGGCCTTGGCGGATGGACTGTCGGGTGATCGGGGCGCTGGTGTCGCTGCCTACGTGCAAAGCACGCGCTTGGCTGCCACCGATATTCAAAGGGGTATCGGCGACACGCTCTTGGCGCGAGGCGGGATTGAGGACCGAGAGGTACAGGTCTTCCAAGCCTGCTGGGCCTTGGTTTTTCAAACCCACGTCATCGAAGTATTTGTCAACCAAGCTGAGTTGTTTGTGCACACTCAAGTCCAAAATCGCTTTGGGGTTGGCGCCATAGCCGGCGGAGGCCGCTCCGCGCGAGGGGCCATCACAAAATTGGATGATGCCGTGGCAGCGCTGGTTGCTCGCGCGGGGGTTCATGCCGTCACTTTCCATGAGCGTCATGCGCGCAAAGTCGTCAGGCGAGAACTTGTGGTTGCTGCCCATTTGCACAATCTTGTCAAACACCGCGGTTTTTTCTGCCGGAGGAATAAACCCCTTGGCAACGGCACGGTCCAGGGTTTTTTCTAAAACCGGATGGGCGCTGGAAATTCGGACCACACTTTGGGGGAGGGGCTTGGCTGCATGGGTTTGCAGGGCAGGGCTTGGGCGCAAGGCGGCTCCCATGATCGGGGCTAGGCCGTCCGCGCCGCCAGACAAATCACGCTCTAAAGCGGAGAGGTCAATTTTTTGACCGATAAAAATCCGATCGGGGTTGCTGATGCGGTTGGCCTCGGCCACTTGGCGAGCCAAGCGCATTTCTTGGGATCCGGTTAATTTGAGGCCGCGGGCCTCGGCTTGGTCGCGGACCACACCGATGAGCGTGTCACCATTTTCAATAGTGATAATTTTCGGGCTGGGGCTTGAAGTCACTGGCGCGTTGGTCCCGGCACCGGGGTTTTGCGCGTCTTGCAAGGCTTGGGCAAATGCCGTTGGCGCCAAAGACATGGGGGCCACCGGTCGGCCGAGCAGGTTTTCCGTCCGGGCGGGCGCAAGGCTTAAGGCGGCGGTTTGGGTAGCGTCTCGGGTCAACATACTCTTACTCGGTACAAATAGGGGTGGGGCCTGGGCAGGCCGGGAATCGATGCTGAGAAAAGTGGCACTGTTCTTGCGCGGTCATGGAGGTATTCCTTCACAATGTCATTTTTTCAACACCGACCCTTACCCTCATGCAATTGCTGTGCCACCGTCTTCAGTTTGTAGCCAAGTGCTTTGCTGGCTTCGCGATGGGCGTGGCTTTGGCTGTTTCAGCCCAGCCAGCGCCACCCCAAGAGGCTCCAGCGGGGGAAAAATTACTCGCCGAGGTTGGACGTTGGGTGCAACAAACCCAGCAGTTGGCCCCTGAGCAGTTTGGTTTTGCCCCCATGGACAGCAGGGTGCAGCTGCAAACCTGCGACCGGCCACTGGTGATGGATTTGCCTTTTGCCTCGCGCGAGACCGTTCGCGTTCGCTGCTTGGGCAACCCCATTTGGCAGTTGTATATGCGGGTAGTGCTCAAACCCGGGGTCAGCGCGGCGGCAGTGCCTGCGGCTGCGGCCAGTGGTTCAAACAGCGCTGTAGGAGCCACCACCAAGCGCAAAGTCGTCGTTGCGAGCCAGCTGCTTCGGGCCGGCTCCTTGGTTGCAGTCACGACCTTGCAAGAGACAGAGCATTCCGGTGAGGGGCTCGATCCGCAAGCGGTGGGATCGATCAAGGATGTGGAGAACAGCGAAATGGTGCGTGATGTAGCCGCAGGCGTTCCCCTGCGCAGCCATGATGTTCGCCGTGCCGTGTTGGTCAAGCAAGGCCAGATGGTGGTTCTATCGGTGACCCAGACCAGTGGTTTTTCCATCACAGCGCGGGTAGAAGCCACCCAAGATGGCAAAATAGGTGACAAAATTCGCTTAAAAAATCCGGAGTCGGGCCGATATATCACTGGTGTGGTGACGGGTCCGAGCGCGGTTCGGGGCCTGTAGGCCCTGTTTAGAAAAAATGTGGAAAAAGTCCTCAAGTTATTTTTTGACCGGTCGATGTAAGAGCAGATAACCCCGATAAGTAAGCAGCAATTTACTGAAAAGAGCCCACTATGACGAACCCGATCACCAATTACCAACGGCCTGTACCCAATGAGGTGCAGATGCGCAAATCTGCTGAAAAGCAAGCCGTTAAGGCTGGCGCACCCACGGCAGGCTTGCTGCCCGCCTCTGAAGTAGAAGTCGCCGCCAACAAAGCTGCCGCCGCAAGCACGGGCGCTGAAGCAGCTGGTTTTGCCAAAGTGCGTGAGCGCATCAAGCAAGAGCCTGACTTTGACCGCGCTAAGGTGGATTCCATCAAGAAAGCCATCCAAGACGGCCAGTACCCGCTCAACCCCCGTCGCATTGCTGAGAGCTTTGTGGCGATGGAACAAATGATCAGTGGTTGAACCTGCGTTGAACGACCCGATTCGCCAAGCCCAAGACCTTGCGACCCAGTTGTCGCAAATCTTGGAGCGCGAGTTTGAGGCTTTACGCAACCAAGAGTTAGACCAGTTTGAACAGTTACAGCCGATAAAAAACGAGTTGCTGCTCGAAATTACCCGCTTAGCGCCCAACGCCCAAGACGTTCAAACCCTGCCCGAATGGCAGGCCTTTCGCCAATCCATGATCGAATGCCGTGACCTGCACCGGCGCAATACCGTGTTGATGGACCGCAAACTCGAAGCGATTCGGGGAACCCTGCAAAGCTTGCGTTTGCAAGATGCGTCGAGTTCGGTCGAGGTGTATGACCGGCTCGGTCACATTTCGCGCTTTTCGCGCAACACCGGCTACAGCGACGCTTAAGTCTTAAGCCTTAAGCCTTAAGCCCGCCCTGCCCCCAGGGGCTGCCCCGCAGTTTTTTCATCGCCAGGGCGCATGCCCTTGAGCCAATACACCCACGCCAAAATCACCGACACCGCCGTGTAAAGCTCGGGCGGGATGGCTTGGTCGACTTGCAAGCGGCTGAGCAAGGCCAGCAGCTCGGGGTCTTCGGTGATGTAGACGCCTTGCTCGCGTGCTGCGGCAATCATCGCCAGCGCCATCTCGTCTTCGGCTTTGGCTGTCACGATGGGCGTGGCGTTGCGCCCGTATTCCAGGGCAATGGCTTTTTTGCGGCTCATGCTTGCAAATCCACTACCGTGCCGGGTTGGGCGTGCAGATCTAAATCAGGCGTGGGCTCAGGGCGTGCGCCATGGTGGGCCCGAAAGGAGCGCATCGCCAGGCCAGCGTCTTGCAGGTTTTGGCCCAGGGCGGCAGTTCCTTCTTGGGCCATCTGGACCATGGACTCGCGCACGGCCCACAAGGTCAGATCGATCTGGTCGCTGCCTTGTAAATCGGCTTGCAACCACATTTCTCCGTAGTCCGTGCTCTGGGAATGCAAGCTGACGCTGTACACCGGGTTGGAGTCATTTTTTCCTTGCTTGCGCTCAAAGGCCAGCTCAACTGGCTCGGCATCAACAAATGGCATGACCATGCGAAAGTTGAGATCGCCTTGGTTTTGGGCTTGAACGGCAGCGACTTGGGCCGCGTCAAGGTCGCCGATTCCGCGCTTGATGCGTTGGCGGTCTTCGGTGTCTTCCTCCGAGCTCGAAGACAGCAGCCCCAAAATTTGGTGCAGCATTTGTTTGGGGTCCAGCGGCGAAGGCCTGCGCACGCGGGAGATGCTGGTCTCCGAACCCATCGCAGCCATCACGGCTTCGCGAATGCCCTCAGGCGTGGGCTGTTGCATTGACAAACGCATGGCCTGCCACTGGGCTTGAAGCTCAGGACGGTCAGGGGCTTTTTGGGTCAGCAAAGCGTCTAAGCCGCCGGGCTTAAACAGGTCTCTTACGTCGGGCAAGCCCGCTCGGCGGTACAGGAGGCTGCCTAAGCGCGAAAAAGTTCCCTCCACGCCGCTGGAGGGCGCCCAAGCCAGCCCGGAGGTGACTGCGGCTTGGATGTTTTGCAAAGCCAGTACCGGCGAACTGGGCGGCAAAGGGGCAATGGTTGCGGCGTAGGTGCTGATGGGCGCGCCGATTTGGCGTCCGCGCAACATCAAGTCCATTTGCTCGGCTTGTGCTGCAGGCAGGGCTTGGACGACCTGCACATCTTTGAGGTCAAAGCTGCGCGAAGTAGAGCCTTCAAGCAAAGGAGCAGGAACGCCGCCTTGCGGAAAAATGGCGAGAGGGCGCGGGGCGGGGCCCTCGGTGGGGGAAATCACGGGTAGCGAACCCAGCGCTTACGCTCCTCGGCGTTGGTGCTGGCTTCATGGCGGATGGTGGCGATGGCTTGGACTTTTTCACCGACGGTGTCGAGCAAAAGCTGGTCATGGTCGGGCACGCTGAGCACCAAGCCCTTGGTCACTTTGAGCGTTTTGCCGCCGGTAAAGGCTTTGGGGTTTTGGCTGATAAACGCCTGGCGAAGAATCTCAATGCGCAAGGGGCTGTCTTTGAGGGTCAGCGCGATGACTTTGTCGAGCGTATCGCTAGATTTTGGGGTGTAGGTTCCAGGAATCGTCACCGCAGAGTTTGGCGCGATTGCGACTGTTGTCGCTGGCGCGGTAGGTTTTGCACTGGCTTTTTCAGCGGCGAAGGCGCTCACCGCAGCGCCAAAAAAAATCAGGCAAGCGCAGACGAGAGTGAATGGACGGGTCAAAAATGTCATGGCGGTGTTCCTGCTCAATGCATAGGTCGCAATATTAACGCGGGCCGTCGGCGGTCCAAGCGGTCCATTGGCGCTGCACCGATTGCATCGGTCCAGCCACCGGTTTGAGTTGGGCGAAGTGTTCGCCCACCAGTTGCACACGGGCCAACACGGTTTGCGAGGCCACGCCGGCTTCAAGCATGCGTTGGGGGAATTTTTGCCCATCGGCCAGCAACCATTCATCGCCCACCTTCACGCCGGCCGCCGAGCCCATGTTGATACGCACTTGCGACCCCATGGCTTGTGTGACTTCCGCTTGCACGGGCTTGCAAGCCAGTGCGCTTTGTACCGTTTGGGCAGCGGCTTTGACTTGCTGCGACAGCAGCGCCAAGGCGGTATCGCTGAGCTGGGGCGCACCCCAATTGGTGTTTTTAGCACCCAAAGTCATCGGCAAAATCGACTGCGCCAAAGGTTTGCTTTGGTTGCGTGTGGTCAGCGTCATGCGCATTTGAACCACGCTTTGCTTGTCTTTTTTCTGTGCCGTCAAAAGACTGATTTGAATCTTTAAAGGAATGTCATCGCCACTGTTACCGAGCAAAGCCTGTTGGTAGGCCGAACGGGAGCCTTCGTAGGTGCGATCAATTAAACGCCACAGCGCTGAAGTGGCACTGGCCCGCTGCCATTCGGCGCTTAAAGCAGTTCGCAGCGCGTCCACCAGCGGCGCGTCATCGGCCGACCACGGGCCGTTTGCATCCACGGTGAAAGAAACCACATGCTGCAAGCTGCTCGCTGCGGCAACACTGCAGGCTTGTTTTTCTACCGCGCTTTTTTGTTGCAATTCCAGCTTGGCATTGGGCTGGCCTTGGGCATCGGTGCTGTACGCCAAAACGCGCACGCCACGGATGTTCATTCCGTTGCGAAAGGTACTGCTTTCTTGCAACACGCCTTTGGCATCAATCCATTGGGTCGATTGCACTTGGGTGGGCTCTTCCAGGGCGGCTTGAACCAAGCTGCTGCGAATGGCAGTGAGCCGATCTTCCAAGCTCAAGGTTTGGCCCGCTGCAGGAGCGCACCAGACGCCCGCACACAAGGCCAAGGCCAGGGCAGGCCTCGTAAAAGTGGTAGCAGTGGATTGCAGCATAGGGCACACGGGGGCTTGCATCGCAGACCTTATTTGGCTTTGGCGGTCAATTGGCCCAGGTAGAGCATGCGCAGGTCTTGCACCACGGCTTTGTCAAGCGACAAAGTGGTCTCGTAGGTGTCGTCGCCCGACGGGGTGATGCTGACCAAAGTGGCGCCGTAAATCACGCCTTCCACGCGGCTGCGAAAGGTGTCGTTTTGCACCACCATGTCGGCCACGGTGGCCGTAGCGTCCAAGCGCAAGCCATAGACCTGCTCGGTCAGCGAGCGGTAGGCGTCGAGTTTGGCCGCACGAATGGCCAACAGGCGCTGTTGTGCAGCGGTACGGTGGTTTTGAATGCTGATCACGGCGTAGCCGGTCGCAGTCAGGCTTTCACGCTTTTCAACCAGCGGCAGCGTTTGCGGCGCGGGATTGGCAAAGATGTCGCGGGATGCGGTTTGCAAGGGAGCGAGTTGGCAGGCGCTGAGCAAGCTCACGGCGACACCGAGGGTAAGAGGCAGGAGGGGATGCATACAGGATCCTTATGTAGACCTTTTGGGAATCGGTAGTAAGCCGCCAAACTTGAGCGTGTCTGCCTTAAATGTGGCCACTTTGCAAAAATATGAAAAAAACAAGGGTGTACTGTCCGAAAATTGACACTCGCTGGTATTATCCGATCGATCCGCTCGGTTTCCAAGCAGTCCGAGTCACCCTACAACCCGTCACCAAGTGCCTCACTGAACCCCTTGATTCTCCGATGTCCAAAAATTCGTCCCATTTTGTAGGAGAAAGTGAAGCTATCAAGGCCATTCGGGAGTTGTTGCCGGTGGTGGCGGCCTCGAGTTCAACCGTCTTGATCACGGGCGAGAGCGGAACCGGCAAAGAAATCGTCGCCCGTTCGCTGCACGATCTCTCTCACCGCGCCAGCGCGAACTTTGTTCCGATCAACTGCGCCGCGATTCCCAAAGACCTGATTGAAAGCGAATTGTTTGGCCATCGCAAGGGGGCGTTTACCGGGGCGGTGACGGACCGGGTCGGGCGCTTTGAGTTGGCCCACAAGGGGTCGATTTTTCTTGATGAAATTGGTGATTTGCCCTTGGACTTGCAGGTGAAGTTGCTGCGGGTCCTACAAGAGCGCATGGTCGATCCGGTGGGCAGCACCAAGTCGGTGGCGGTCGATGTGCGCGTGATCGCTGCCACCCACCGCGATTTAGAGGCAGAAATTGCTGCGGGGCGGTTTCGGGAAGACTTGTATTACCGCTTGAACGTCTTGCCTTTGAATACGCCGCCCTTGCGCGACCGCTCGACAGATATTCCATTGCTATTGGGTTTTTTCGCCAAGCACCATGCAGCCACAGGCGCCAAACCCATTAGCTTTGCCGACGATTTTTCCCATGCCTTGCAGGCCTACCACTGGCCTGGCAATGTGCGTGAGCTCTCCAACTTGATTGACCGCTTTAGCACCCTGTTTGCGGGCCAATGCCTCACCCTTAAAACCTTTTCGCCCACGATGCTGCCCAAGGGCTTGGCGGTATTTAAGGCCAAGGTGGCTACCGAAGTTGCAGAGCCGGCCGAGGTGAACGCGCCTTTGGACTTGATGGAAACAGCCGCTATGGATTCCCCAAGCAAGGGGGGTATTTTTGATGAGGGCGCTGACGAGCCCGAAGAAGATGCGGTGTTCTTGCCTGACACCAGTGCCCCGTCTTTGGCGCAGGGCTTACCTATCTTGCCGCCGGAGGGCTTGTCGCTCAAACACCGCATGGCCGAAATTGAGCGTGAATTTATATCCCAGGCGCTCAGCAGAACCAAGGGCAACGTGTCGCAAACAGCCCGTTTACTCAACGTGCAGCGCACCACCCTGATCGAAAAAATTCAAAAATTCGGCTTGCGCTCCATTTAAGGTGTTGTCGCGCCTTGGGGCTGGGTGCGTGGGTATTGCACCAAGTTTTCCTTCGGTTTCACTGGCGGCGCTACCACCACCGGCTTAGCGGCCGCTTCAATGGCTTTTTGCTGGCGCAGCATGGCTTCAACTTCTTTGCGAACGGCTGCCGTATCGGTTCGTGGTGCAGCGGCAGCCCGAGTTTGGCTGGAGAGTGCGGCAATCGCAGCGGCCTGGCTTTGCAGGCGGGCGTCCAAGGCTTGCAAAAGTTTGGCCAGATCGGGCCCTTTGGTGTCCGTAGGGGGTTTGATGAGCGCGTCAGAGGTAGATTGGGCCACCCGCATTACGTCTTCCAACCGGGTTTCGTTTTTCAGCTGCTGGCTGGCCAAGGTATCTTGCTTGGCCGCCATGTCGCGCAAGCGCTCGCCAGTATCTGTGAGGAGTTCAATCGACTCGTCCATGGCAACGACGCGCTTGCCAACGGCGAGCAGCATGGCGTCGGCTTGGGTGATGCGGGTTTGCAAGCGCATCGACATAAAGCCAAACAGGCCCAAACCAATCATCATCAAAATGCCAAAGGCGGCCAGCACGATGATGCCGTAAATACGCACCGAGGCATTGCTCTCAGTAACGTGGTCGGCTGCGCTGTGTAAATCTGCACCCGCCTTGGCCGCCAGGCCCGCAGCGCGGTTAGAGAGTTCGGCTGCGTCGAGCAGCGTTGACTTCATGTCAGTGAGTTCGTGGTCATGCCCTGCTGCATGCTCGTGGTGTTCTTCATCGCCATGGCTCACGTCATGCGTCATCTCGTGCGCTTGGGCATGCGTTTCCTCGTGGATCTCAGGCTCATGGGCGCCCAAACCTGGCGCGCTCGGGTGGTCGTCGCTTTCGTGCGCAGGTGCGTCCAAGGGCGGCTCATCCGGGCCGGCAGTGTGTTGGGTTGAATCGGTCATAACGGGTACCAAAAAAAGGCCTTATTTGCGCCTAGGTTTTATTTGTGTATCGAGAGCGTTGAGCTGCTCGCGAATGGCGTCGTTTTCGATTTTGAGGTGAACAATCCGGGCTGGGAAGTTCATTTCCGCCATGGCAAGCCGTTCTTCTTCTTTAGCATCGGCAGCTAAGGCCGCGGCTTGAGCCGCAGCCGGGTTGGTTTTTGCAAGAGGGGCTGATGCAGTAGCTGGCGAGGGGCTCTTTGTGCTGGCGAAATCGACACTTTTTCTGCCGCTACCGCTTTGCAGAAGAACCGTATTTTCATCCACATGGACTTCTGCGTTGACAAACTCGTCGTCTGCCAAAACGCGGCGTACATCGTTGCCCACTTTGGCGGTTTGGCTGCGCGCCACTGTGCTGCCCTCTGGCATGGCCACCTTAAAGGGTTCGCTGGACTTGATAAATGCAGGTTCACTCATGGTTTAGCCTCTTTTCGGCGGTTGGCCGCTGCCTTAGCGGATTCCGCACTTAACTGCTCTTTTACAGAGCGCGATGAGCGCACTTGGGACCCATCGGGGACGGAGGGCCGCGCCATAAACGTATCGGCCTCGGCCATGGAGGCAAACGGGCCTGACATTACGGCATAACGCGGGCTGGTTTGGTTGGGCAAATACAGCGCCACAATGCGCGCGCGTTTCAAAGCCGGGCGGCGTTTTAACCACAGACCGGCCTCTTGAAAGCTCGCCACCAAGGTGTGTTGAATGAGATAACCGCCAAGCGGTAACTGCTCAACCCAAGCATGGCCGGACTTGGTCTGGACACTGGGCCCAATAAAAACCTCTATCTCTTTGCCAGACTGGGTTGTGGTGGCGGGCGCTGGCGCCACAGCTGGCGCAGGTTTGCGGCTGTCGTTTGAGCTGATGACCACTTCTTGGGCAGCTGGGACAGGGGCCAACACAGGCGGCGGTTTCGAAGCTGTTTTTGAAGCCGCTAATGGTGCCACTGGGGTAGCAGACGTTTCCGGTATCACGGGTGCCACAGGAATCACTGGAGCTGCGGCAGCGGGTGCCGAGGCGGCAAGGCTGCTTGGCGCGGCTGCAAGGGGCGCAGTTGCCACTTTAGGGGCAGAGGCCGCAGCAACCGGCGCACTGGCAGCAGACTGGGGTTTGGCCGCAATAAAGGGGTTGTCTCCTACCCGCAGCTTCTTCCAAATGGTGGAGAGTTCAGATGTCGAGGCAAGGCCACCGTACAACAGGGCCACGCCCACGCTACAGCTTAGCAAAAGAGCAGCGGTAACCCCAGCCCATTTCAGCCGAATACGCCATGGGCTTGGTTCAGAGGACGTGCCGTCGTCCTGCTTGTCCGAGTCGTCATCCAAGCCATCGCTTGCAGCGGGGTCATAGGCAGCGTTCAAAGCGCTTTGGGCGCGGGTTGCCGCCAGCGCGGCCAAGGGCTTGGATGGGGAATAGGGCTCAGAGGCCGAAATTTTTTGGAGCAGGGAGCTGACCACACCTTCACGGCCTTGGGTGCGGCCCATCTCCAGCATGGTGTCTTTTTGTTCTTGGGTGGGGGGTTCAATTTCCCAATTCAAGATACGCCTGCCAAAGGCGCTGAGCAGTTGTTGTTTTTTGCTGGCGGTGGTCAGCAGCATGACCACCCGAATATTGGCGCCTGGAAAGTTTTGCACCAATCGGGCCAAGAGCTGTATTTCGTGGTCGGGCAGGGCCGAGGCGTCGTGCACGATCCAAATTTTGGGGCTGGCTACGCGGGCGGTGGCGTCTCTGGCGGAATCCACAGAGGAATCCACAAGCACATCGTTAAAACGCGCTAACAAGGCCTCTGCGCTGGCAGGGAAATAGACCTCGAGGGTGATTTGGGGGGCGGTATCGCGCAGTCGGGCCACGAGCAGCTTGCCGTAGTGGTCGAGCAGCGCGTCGTTGCTGCTGACCATCGCCAAACTCATGCCGTCTTGGGCCAAGGCGGCTACACAGCCTTCCAGGCGCAGGCGGTCTGCGTTGCGAAAGAATAAAGGAGGCAGGTCGGTAATACCGCTGTCGCCACCGTAGGAGTTCACGTTCATGCGCTGGCCTTAGGAGAAAGGGGTTGTCCATTTGCATCGAACAGCATGGATGGCGGTATTTTAGGATTAGGCCGCTGCATCGGGTCAACGCCTGGGCGAACCTGCGCCAAGCTAAACACATAGGCAATGACCTGGGCCACTGCAAAGTACAAGGTTTCTGGAATCGGTTGGTCGACTTCGGTGGTGAAGTACAAGGCTCGGGCGAGCTGCGGTGCAGCAAAAATTTCGATTGAATGGGCCTTGGCCTCTTCGCGAATCCGCGCTGCGACAAAGTCCGCACCTTTGGCCAGCATGATGGGCGCGCCGTCGGCTGTGGGGTCATAGGCCAGGGCAATGGCAAAGTGTTCCGGGTTGGTGATGATGACGTCTGCTTCTTTGACTTTTTGCATCATGCGGGCGGTTGCCACTTCGCGCTGGCGACGGCGTATTTGCGCCTTCACTTCGGGGCGGCCTTCCATGTCTTTGTGTTCGTCGCGAATTTCTTGCTTGGTCATACGCATGCGTTTCATGAAGGCATGGCGCTGGTAAGGCACGTCAATCATGGCGATGAAAACCAAACTCAGGGTCAGCCAAAGCACCGATTCCAAAATCAGTTTGCCTGCGTTGGCAAGCGCTGGCTCAAGGGCCATGGACCCGAGCGAAATGAGTTCGTTAAAGTGGTTGTTAATCAACAAAAGCAAGACCGAGCCAATCAAAATGAATTTGGTAATGGACTTGATCAACTCAATGGCTGCATTGGCGCCAAACATTTTTTTCATTCCTGAAATCGGACTGAGTTTGGAAAAATTGGGCAGGATCGCTTTCAATGAAAACAGGAATCCTCCTGTCGACCCGGCGGCCAAAATCGCCACCACGGCGGTGACCAGCATCAAGGGCAAAATCAATAAAAACCCATGGCCGATTTGCTCAAAGAAAATCGCTGGCAGCAGAAAGGGTGAATCGAGGGACTTGCGATCGAAAGTAAAGCCAGCAGCAAAGTACACCGCGATTTGACGAAACCAAACGCCCCCCAAAGCCAAAAGCATCAAGACCGAGGTGATCATCACGGCCGCTGCGGGCAGCTCCATCGAGCGGGCGACTTGGCCCTCTTCGCGCGCCTTGGAAAGCTTGCGCGCGGTGGGTTCTTCGGTGCGGTCGGCGCTGTCTTCAGCCATGGTGCATTACCGCCTTATATTTGGCCGAGCTGGCCGCGCACTTGGACAAAGCCTTGCAGCCAAAGCCACTCAATACGTGCCCCCATGCTGGGCAAGGCCACCACCAGGATGAAAAATCCGGCCACGATCATGACCGGCAGGCCTAGGGAGAAAATATTCAAACTCGGCGCCGCGCGTGTCACAACGCCGATACCGATATTGATAAAAAGCATGGTGACCATTACCGGCAAGGCGAGTAGCACCGCACCTAAAAAAATCATAGAGCTCCATTTGACAAATTGGGCCCAGGCGCCTGCGGTGAGCAAACCCTTGCCGATGGGCATGCTGGCAAAACTGTCGATTACCAAGCCGAGCAACATGGCGTGTCCACCCAAACCCACAAAAATGAGGGTAGAAAAAATCAGCATGAACTGAGAAATCACCGGGACATTGCCCAAGTTGGGATCCATCAAACTGGCCATCGACAAGCCCATGGCCGTGGACACCGATTGCCCCGCTAAGACGATGGCAGCCGTAATGACTTGCAGGCTCAAACCCATGATCAAACCAATCGATATTTGGTTAAAAACCTCGACCATGCCTGCCCCCGACACGGGGTCCAAAGCAGGCCAGGTGTACAAGGGATAGACCATCCATGTGAGTGCTGCAGCCAAGAGCACCCGCATGCGCACGTTGAGTGCGCGCAATGAAAAAATCGGGGCAGACATCAAGAGCGCCGAAATACGCAGCATCGGCCACAAGAAGGTGTAAAACCTCTCTACGATGTCGGCGGCCAGAAGGTTCATACGGGTTGGCGCAGTGCGGCGCGTCCTTAAGCAAACAAGGAAGGGATGCGCTGGAACAGGCTTCGGGTGTAGTCCACCAAGGTGGCCAACTGCCAGCCGCCCACCAGGGCCAAAGTAATTGCCAAGGCCGCCAATTTGGGAATGAAACTCAAAGTGGCTTCATTGATGGAGGTGGCGGCTTGCACGATGCCAATGACCAAGCCCACCGCCAAGGACACACCCAAGAGGGGCGCAGAGATCAACACCACCATCCACAAGGCTTGGCGTCCTAAATCAATCACTGCAGCGATGTCCATCGTCAAATTCCTTATTCAATAACGCGACTTAAGTGGCAAAGCTAGCCGCCAGCGAGCCCATGATGAGGCTCCAACCGTCGACCAACACAAACAGCATGAGCTTAAAGGGCATGGAGATCATCATCGGCGAGAGCATGGCCATACCCATGGACATCAAAACGCTGGCCACAATCAGGTCAATCACCACAAAGGGGATGTAGATTAAAAATCCGATGGTGAAAGCGCTCTTGAGTTCAGACGTAATAAAGGCGGGTACCAAGGTCGTGAAAGGAACCGACTCGGCACCACCGACTTCCGCTTGGCGGGCCATTTGCATGAAGAGCGCAATATCGTCTTCGCGGGTTTGTTTGAGCATAAAGCTGCGAATCGGCGCTTCGGCGGCGGCCAAGGCCTTGTCAAAGGCCATGCCGTTTTCCATGTAAGGCACGATAGCGTTGGTGTACACGTCGGTCAAAACCGGCGACATGATGAACAAAGTTAAAAACAGGGAGATGCCGACCAAGACGTTGTTGGGCGGGGTTTGGCCCGTGCCCAAGGCTTGGCGCAGGATGGACATCACGATGATGATGCGAACAAAAGAGGTCATCATGAGCAGCAGCGATGGCAGCAGCGTGATGGTCGTCATCAAGGCCAGCAACTGCAAGGACAAGCTGTACTGCGTGCCTTTGCCCGAGCCCGTGACGTTGATCATGGGCAAACCTTGCGCCCACGACAGCGCGGGCAGGCTCAAAAGCAGCCCCAGGCCCAATGCCCACCAGTATTTACGTTTCAAGAGCGGTCTCCTTGGGGGCTGGGGTGTCATCCCACTGGCCCAGTGCAGTGAATTGGGTGGCGCTCATGCCCACCAAAACCTGGCGGCTACCCACGCGAAGCAAAGCGATTTTTTGTCGGGGTCCGACGCTGATCGTTTCAAGAACCTCGAGTTTACGCACACCGCCTTGGGTGATTTGAAGATGTTTCATGCGGCGCAGCATCCACAGCATGGCGCCTAAGAGTACAAACACCAAGACGATGCTTGCAGAAATTCGCAGCCAATCGACTCCGACAGCGGCTGAGGTTCCCATGGTACTTAGAGGTTTTTCATCCGCTCAGAAGCGGGGACCACACGGGTCAGACGGATACCATAGCGCTCATTGACCAAGACCACCTCGCCTTGGGCGACCACGGTGTTGTTGATCAACAAGTCCAAAGGTTCACCCGCAATGCGGTCAAGCTCCACCACGCTGCCTTGAGACAAGCGCATCAGGTCTTTGATTTTGATCATCGCGCGGCCGACTTCAATACTCAGCGTCACGCTGATGTTTTGAAGGACTTCAGGGTTAATTTGCTTGCTTGGCTCAGCGCTGTGCTCAAGCTCGGGGGTTTCGGTGGTGGTATCGCTCATGGCGTTCTTCCTAAAAAATTAGTGGTTGCCAGGGGCTACTGCACGTTCAATTTGAACCGCAGTTTGCGCCCCTAGTGTACCGACATGCACCTCAAAGGCGGGAATCCCATTGGGTTGGAGGCTGGCGAACTCGGGTTTCTTGAAATGCAAGATGTCGCCGGCTTGCATGGTCTCTACCGTTTTGAGGGTGGTGTGGATTTGTCCCAAGATGACGTTGGCTTCTAAGCACGAGCTGCCCACGGCTTCTTCGAGCTCGATATGCCACTGGCGGTCGGAGTCTTCGTTGCCGTCGCCAGACTGCACGCGGCTGCGCAGCAGTTCGCGCACGGGTTTGAGGGACACGTAAGGTTGAACGATATCCACAAAGCCTAAGTTGGAGGTCGCGGTTTCGGTTTCGAAACGGCTCAAAATAACCAGGTCGTTTTCATCGGCGATTTGGGCAAACTGGGGGTTGATCTCCGAGCTCACAAATTCGCAGTCCAAGGGCATGATGGGCGACCACGCATCTTTGAGCGTACGAAAAGTCACATCCAAAATCATATTGATGATGCGCATTTCCATAGGCGTGAACATGCGCCCTGGAGAGAGCTGGCCCAAGGTACCTTGGCCAAAACCACCAAAAAAACTGTCCAGCGAGCTAAACACAATCGTGGGATCAATCGCCACAATGGAATAGCCGCGCAAAGGATTCATGCGAATGACGTTGATCGACAAGGGGGCTTTGAGCCCTTTGACGTAGTCGCCAAATTTCAGAATTTGAACTTTGGTGGGGTTGATGCGGGGGCTGCTGCGCAACATCTCCATCAGGCTTTGGCGAAAAAGCCGGATGAAGCGCTCGTTGATCATGTCAATCGAGGTGATGT
>JAIPDD010000042.1 GCA_021737875.1 Sulfuritalea sp. | reverse complement strand
CCACGCTGGTTCTTTTTTAACCTTGCATTACCGCCTCTCCGGACCGCGGGGTGACATCATCAATACCTTTGGTGAAAAACCGGCAACGCTGAGCTTGGGCGTGGGTGAGTTGTCGCCAGCCATCGAGCAATGTTTGATGGGTCTGCAGGAGGGGGTTCACACCACGTTTGAATTGCCCCCAGGCGCAGCCTTTGGACAACGCAATCCCGATATGCAGCAGTGGGTCGGCGCTAAGCTGCTGAAAGAAATTGGCGATCCCCACGAAAAACACCACGTGGGTGATGTCGTTCAGTTCCCCACGCCCGACGGCCTAGGCACCTATGCCGGCACCGTGCTTGAGGTAAAGCAGGGTGAAGACGGTGACGCCGTCTTGTTTGACTTTAACCATCCACTGGCTGGGTATCCTGTCAGTTTCGAAGTTCAATTGATTGGTGTTTTATGACCGTTCCCGTATTACAAGGCAATGGTATTTTGTTGGCCGAGCCGCGCGGATTTTGTGCTGGCGTAGACCGGGCGATTGAGATCGTCGAGCGCGCGCTCACCAAATTTGGTTCGCCTATTTATGTGCGCCATGAAATTGTTCATAACACCTTTGTGGTGGAAGATCTGAAATCCAAAGGAGCGATCTTCATTGAGGAGCTAGACGACGTACCACCGGGCGCTACCTTGGTTTTCTCGGCGCACGGTGTGAGCAAAGCCATTCAAAATGAGGCTGCTGCAAGGGGTTTCCAAATTTTCGATGCCACCTGTCCTTTGGTTTCTAAAGTCCACGTAGAAATTGCCAAGCTCCATAAAGAGGGCTTTGAGTTCATCATGATCGGCCACAAAGGCCATCCGGAAGTGGAAGGAACCATGGGCCAGTTAGACAGCGGTATTCATTTGGTAGAAGACGTCGAAGATGTTGCAAAAATCCAGCCTTTGCAAACCCAAAAGTTGGCGCTTGTCACCCAAACGACGCTCAGTATGGACGACGCTTCAGAGATCGCCTCCGCTGTGAAAGCCCGGTTTCCCAGCGTTCATTCGCCTAAGCAACAAGATATTTGCTATGCCACACAAAACCGCCAAGACGCTGTCAAGGTCATGAGTTCGCAGGTGGATATCGTGATCGTTGTAGGCAGCCCCACCAGCTCCAACAGCAACCGCCTACGCGAAGTCGCTGAAAAACTCGGCACTGTGAGTTACATGGTTGATAGCGCAGAAGAACTTGAAGCGCATTGGTTTGAAGGTCGCCCGCGCGTGGGTTTGACCGCCGGCGCATCTGCGCCTGATGTGTTGGTGCAAGCTGTGATCAGCCGTTTGCGGGCGATGGGTGCGGTATCGGTTCGTACCATGGACGGTGTTTTAGAAACTATCAAGTTCCCGCTGCCCAAAGGCCTCAAACTTGATACCGAACCCTCGCCCTAAAATGGTTTCAGCATTGCTATTGTTATTACAGAAATTCTCCCCACTATGTTAGACATCAACCTCCTGCGTAAAGACCTCGACTCCGCTGTCGCGCTACTGGAAACCCGCAAATCCCCTCAGGCTTTTTTGAACGTGGGTACGTTTACGGCGTTGGAAGCAGAGCGTAAAACGATCCAAACACGCACCGAAGAAATTCAAGCGAAACGCAATACCTTGAGTAAGCAAATTGGCCAACTCAAGGCCAAGGGTGCTTCGGCGCAGGCTGAAGTAGACGCGGTCATGGCGCAAACCGCGGATATCAAAGGTGAGCTTGAAGCCTCGGCCGCGCGGCTTGAGCAAATTCAAGCGGATTTACTCGCCATGCTCTCTGTCGTGCCCAACCTGCCCCACAGCAGCGTTCCGCGCGGTGCAGACGAGCATGGCAACGTGGTCGCTCGCAGCTGGGGCACTCCCAAAGCGATGGACTTTGAAATCAAAGACCATGTGGACGTTGGCGCACCGCTCGGGTTGGACTTTGACATGGGTGTCAAACTCAGCGGCGCGCGTTTTACGGTCATGAAGGGGCCCGTCGCTCGTCTCCACCGCGCCTTAGCGCAGTTCATGTTGGACGTTCAAACCCAAGAGCACGGCTACACCGAGTGCTATACGCCCTATATCGTCAACGCTGAGACCCTGCGGGGTACGGGCCAGTTACCCAAGTTTGAAGAAGACCTCTTTGCTGCAAAAAAAGGCGGCCAAGAAGCGCAAGCGGCTGATAGCGCCGCTTTGTACCTTATTCCAACCAGCGAAGTAACGCTGACTAATTTTGTTCGCGATGTCATCGTGAACGAAAACGAACTGCCCATCAAACTCACCGCGCACACCCCTTGCTTTCGTTCTGAAGCGGGATCGTACGGGCGCGATACGCGCGGACTGATTCGCCAACACCAGTTTGACAAAGTGGAGATGGTGCAAATCGTTCACCCCGACAAAAGCTATGAAGCCTTAGAAGCCATGACGGCCCATGCGGAGGCCATTCTGCAAAAGCTAGGCTTGCCTTACCGGGTCATGAGTTTGTGTACAGGAGATATGGGTTTTGGGGCAGCCAAGACCTATGACCTTGAAGTGTGGCTGCCTGCGCAAAACACCTACCGCGAAATCAGCTCAGTCTCCAACTGCGAAGCCTTCCAGGCGCGCCGCCTCCAGGCTCGCTTCAAAAACGCACAAGGAAAAAATGAGTGGGTCCATACCTTGAACGGCTCGGGTCTCGCTGTCGGAAGAGCCTTGGTTGCGGTTTTAGAAAACTACCAAAATGCCGACGGCACGGTCACCATTCCTGAGGCACTGCGCCCCTATATGGGCGGCTTAGCGCAATTGAGCGCCTGATAGAATTCAGGCTTCGCCAATGCGATGCAAACCTAGGAGAGGTGGCAGAGTGGTCGAATGTACCTGACTCGAAATCAGGCGTAGGGGCGACCCTACCGAGGGTTCGAATCCCTCCCTCTCCGCCAAATATCAAGTAAATACTAGCTTCATTGAGTATTTAGTTTCAATACTTGGCAATTTTTTGGACTCTGACAATTCGTCAGGCTAACAAACCTACGGTTTGCTTGCGAGCACCGTTGCGCCAGGCAGTAATGCGCCAGTCGCGGCTGCAACACCAGTATCAATCACAATGCTTTGCGTGAGTTCGTCAGGGGTCAAAGCCTTGCCGCCACAGACCGTTTTGATGTCATTGGCTTTGAGATGATCGGCGGTGTTGAGCCCTAAATTGGCTAAGAGGACAGGGATGGCCAAAATAGGGCCGGCGAAAAGCAGTAACGAGGGACCGGCCACGAGTTTGATTTGTTTTAAATCTTCGTGAACCCAAGCATTCTCACGCGCGTTTTGACAGTCGACCGTCTGGAAGGCAGGGTGTTGATTGTCTAGACTCCCGATGGCTTTGGATGAATAACTGGCGCAGCCAGTTAAACAAATGGCAGTCATCGTGATCAGTAAACGGCTTGAAACCATGGTTTCTGTCAATTCAAAGTGAAGGTTTTTGACCTTTCTACTTTGTGATCCCTTGCCGCACTTTAGCGGGTATTGAAGGCCTGTGCAAGCGCTAATCAATGCTTGTAAATAAGCCCTCAAAATTCAGTAAAAAAATGGGCGCGAAAAATGCGCCCATGCCACTTACAAAATTTTGAAAGCCGAACGCATCATTTTTCGAATGATCGGTGGAACTTCACCAGCAGAGAACAGCGTCGCTGCAAAAGAGAACTGGGTTCGAACCACGCCGCGTTCGTGGCTAAAGGCTTTAAAGCCGTAATGGCCATGTGCATTGCCAATGCCTGAATTGTTGACACCACCGAAAGGCAGATTGCCTTGCAAAAACTGCATGAGTGAGTGGTTGACGCAAGCCCCGCCTGAGACGGTTTGGGTTAAAACCGCATCAATATTTTTTTCAGTTTTGCTGTAAATATACAAAGCCAAAGGTTTAGGGCCTGCATTGATGCGCTCGATGACTTCGTCTAGATTCGTATATCCAATGATAGGTAGCAAGGGGCCAAAAATTTCTTCTTGCATCACGCGCGCAGCGTCTGGCACCTGGTCCAACAGGGTGGGCTGAATAAAGCAATCGGACTCCCCCATACCGCCGCCTGTCAGCGAGCGCGCGCCGTGCGCTGTTGCATCTTCCAACAGTGCTTTGACGCGGCCCGTATGGCGGGCGTTGACCATGTGCGCCAGGTGGGGGCTGTTTTGTTGGTCAGTCAAGCTGTTGCCATAGGCCTTTTTCAGTTCTTCACGGCAAATGTCTACCCATTGGTCTTTGATGCTTTCG
This sequence comes from Sulfuritalea sp., assembly GCA_021737875.1. Lineage (GTDB taxonomy): Bacteria > Pseudomonadota > Gammaproteobacteria > Burkholderiales > Burkholderiaceae_C > Allorhodoferax. The sequence goes on along the minus strand of JAIPDD010000042.1, from coordinate 12,057 downwards.
TGGACAAAGACGTGGTCGGGAGCGATGCAGGTTTGCCCTGAATTGGCAAACTTGGCCCACATGATGTTTTTTGCTGCCAGTTTGAGGTTGGCACTGCCATCCACAATGGTCGGGCTTTTGCCACCGAGTTCGAGCGTGACGCTGGTGAGGTTTTTGGCGGCTGCGGCCATCACGAGCTTTCCAATGGCAGGGCTGCCAGTAAAGAAAATATGATCGAAGGGTAATTCTTGCAAGGCTTGGGCCACATCGGCTTCCCCTTGAAAAATAGCGACTTCATCTTCAGAAAAAACCTCGCCAACAATCTTTGCAATCAGGGCCGACATGTGGGGCGTTAATTCCGAGGGCTTCAAAATTGCGGTGTTGCCCGCGGCGACAGCAGACACCAGCGGCGCCAGCGTGAGATTGATGGGGTAGTTGAAAGGCCCAACGATCAGGCAGCGTCCGCGCGGAACGTATTGCACGTGGCTGCGGGTTCCGCCTGTGAGGAGCGTAGGCCAAACGCGGGTGGGCTTCATCCATTTTTTGAGCTTGCGAATGGCATCATTGGCTTCAACGCAAATAGGCAAAATTTCCGCCAAATCGACTTCGCCCGGAGGTTTTTTAAAGTCAGCGTAGGCAGCGCGGTAACAGTCTTCCGTATGGGCAATGACTGCATCACGCAGCTTGCGAATTTTTGCGATACGCTCATCTGCGCTAGAACTGCGCAGTCGCAAGGCGGTAGCCGCTTGCCGATCAAATACGTCTTGCATGCGGGTTTTAGAAAATCCTGGAGTAAGTGCTGCAACAGTCATTGCGTGTCTTTCTTATCAAATAGAGAGGGGGTAAAAATTCTTGCTGAGAAGACCAATGGTGTCAATGGCCTAGAAAGCGCGGCGGTTTTTTCTCGACAAAGGCGATGGCCGCTGACTTATGGTCTTCGGTTTCAAACGTTCGAATCATATGCATCGCTTCTAAGTCTAAAACCTCTGACAAAGAACCCCGCAAGCCCGCATTGAGGTTGCGCTTCATATAACCAATGGCCAAAGTCGGTAAAGCTGCCAGCTCCAGCGCCCATGCGTGTGCCGCCTGGGCCAGTTGATCGCTCGGGACCGACCGGTTCACCAAGCCGATCTGAGCCGCTTGGGCTCCCAGTACCACCTCGCCTGTGAAGTACATCGCACGGGCTTTGGCTGCACCGACCAATAGATTTAAAAAATAACTGCCACCAAAATCTCCGGAGAGCCCAATTTTAGAGAATGCGGTGGTGAGTTTGGCATCGTCCGCGGCAATGCGCATGTCGCACGCCAAAGCCAATGACAGGCCTGCGCCTGCAGCAGGGCCGGCGATAACGGCTAAGGTGGGTTTTGGCATTTCATGCAGCCAACGGCTGACCTCCATGCTGGCGCGCAGACGGTTCACGTTTTGCTCAAATGGCAAAGAATTCGCAGACCCCGCCTCTTTGTTCACAAAGCCTTTGACATCACCCCCCGCGCAAAAAGCCCCGCCCGCGCCTGTGAGAACGACCAATCGAACCGCCGGGTCATTGGCAAGCCGAGGCATGGCTTCGGACAGACCATTCATTATTTCCGTGGTCAAGGAGTTTCGGGATTGGGGACGGTTGATGGTGAGTGTTGCAATGCCATCTTGAAAAGTTTCAAGTAAATCGAGGGTCATAGGATTCTTTCTGTTTTAAGTAGCAGTCGTTTCGTCGAAGCCTACATAACGCACAAAGGTGGCGTTGTCTGCACGCACCGACTTCACGCTGTTTGCTACAAATCTCTCATCCGGGTATCCAAGCGCAATGCAAATCATGATGTTTTGGTCGTCTGGGATCCCTGCATGCTCGCGCACCACACTGGACTGCATGATGCCTTGCCCGTTGATCACGCATCCTAAACCCTTCTCCCACGCTGCCAAAACGATGGCGTGGGAAAAAGCGCCCAAGTCGAATTGGCTGATAGCGGCTGGCTCGAGGTACTTGTCATAGGTGAGAACCAAGGAAACCGGCGCGTCAAATTGGCGAAAGCCGCGCATTACCCAGTCGGTGCGGCGCGCTTTGTCATCGCGGTCGATACCCATGGCTTCAAAGAGTTGAACGGCCACATCAATTTGGCGTTTGCGGTGAACCCCTTCATAAGACTCCTTCATGGGGAAGTCGCGTTTGGGGGGAATGCCGGCCACCATGTTGTCGGTGTTTCCTTTGCGAATGCGTTCCAGTGGCTCGCCAGTCACCACATGCACATGCCAGGGTTGGGTATTCATAGAAGAGGGCGCCCACTTGGCAACTTCGATGATGGCTTCGATGACTTCGCGGGGTACCGGTTTATTTTGGTATCCGCGCACGCTTTTTCGCGATTTGATGAGTTGGTTGAATTGCATTTTTCAATACTAGCACCCGACTTTTAGCCCCTGAGTCACCTAAAGCAACAGTTCAGAGTCAGAGTAAACCCTAGGGTGATCGGTCGGAATTTCTAATATTGATTCCATACAATGGGATGATAGAACAATAGGAGACGAACGATGACTGCTGCGCAAGTTCAAAATGGCTTGGTACTGATGCTCTTGTTAGGTTTTGCGATGATGGAATTCGCAAGCCGGCGTTACAAAGCAACCGTAACCGCCAACAGCAACGACACCAAACTCGAGTTGTTAATGTTCTTGAGCCTTGTGGCCATTACCCAACCCCTGGCGATCTTGGTTAGCGGCAAGCTAGGCGTAGCGTTCTTCCCAGAGCTCAAAGACTCTCTTGCCCACCTTCCTTGGTATGCAATGGTGGGAATTTTGCTGCTCGGCGATGATTTGACCCAATACCTGTGGCACCGTGCCTCGCATTCGCCTTTGCTTTGGCCGCTGCACCGGGCGCACCACTCTGCGCAGTACATGAGTATTCGCGTGACCTTCCGCAATAATTTCTTCTATTACATGATGATGCCGGGCCTTTGGGTTGCCGGTGCGTTGTTGTTCTTGGGTTTTGGCGGCATGATTTACGCGTTGTATGTTGTAGCCAAACTCGCAATTATTTTGGGAGCCCACTGCGCCTGGCGTTGGGATGAGCCCTTGTACAAAATACCGGCGCTGCGTCCTGTGATGTGGGTATTGGAGCGAACCATTTCAACGCCTGCAACCCACTGGGCGCACCACGCAATCACCAACGACGACGGCATAGGCAACTACAAGGGCAACTTTGGCAATATGCTGTTTATTTGGGATTTGATTTTTGGATCGGCCTTGATCACGCGCAAGTTCCCTGAAAAAGTGGGCCTGATAGATGACCATTTGTTTGGCCAAGAGCGCTGGTACCACCAAATGTTCTATCCCTTTTTGCAATCCAAGCGCGAGCACAGTGCGCTTAAATTTGGCGGCAGTGCCTACGTAGCGCCATCCAAAGAAGCCGCTTAAGCGCAATCTAGCGTTTGCACCCAGGGTGCAAACGCTTCGAAAACCCGCAGGGGTTGGCCATGGCGCCAAAATACCGAGCTTCTGCCCCAACGCGGCATTGGGTTTTCAGTGGGGTTCGAATGAAACTGAGCCCAAGCATCGCGCATTTTTCTTTGCGCTTGCCCGTGGCGAGCCAAAGCGTGTGCTTGAAGTGGGCTGCGCAATACGGCGCGGTCTTGAAACAACATTTCCGCCAAGGGCCGCGTTCCTAAATTTGTCATCGCTTTCCAAGGGCCTTGAATCGCGGTGTGCAGCGTTGCGCTGCGGGCCCACACAATAGGCCGACCGTTGAGCAGTAAAAAAACCTCCCGCGTATGGGCGTTGCTTTGCCCCAGGTCGACTTGTTCATCGGACCATAGACGTTGGCTGCCTTGGTACAAGATATCTACCGAGACCTGACCATGCCGGCGCAAGCGCTCGGTAAGCGATCCAGGTGCGAAAAGCCAATGGCGAAGGGACGCAGATATGGGCTGAGGTTGGCAAAGCGGGTTCATCACCCAAGAATAGCGCAAACCACTAGCAAAAATAGCTGGCATGGGTCGATCACAATAGCGTTACTTTTTTTAAGATGCTTGTGTTCATGCCTGCGACTTCTTCTGCACCTGTTTCTGCTTTTTCCTTGACCTTGCCAGTCGCGATGGGCTACATCCCTTTAGGTACCGTATTCGGGTTTTTGTTTGTTCAAGCGGGCGCTTCTTGGTGGGTGGCCGTGGCTGCGAGTGTGTTTGTGTACGCAGGTGCGGCCCAGTACATGATGATTCCCATGCTCGCAGCAGGCATGTCCGTGGGTTCGATTGCCGTGGCGACTGCCCTTGTCAATTTACGCCATGTGTTTTATGGCCTGTCTTTGCTCCACAAGATGCCGCAGACCCCGCTTTTGAGGTGGTACCTGATTTTTGGGTTGACCGATGAAACCTATTCTTTGGTAACCACCATGCCTGACAGCAGTGACCCCCAAAAAATGGTGTGGGTTGCTTTGATCAACCAAGGATGGTGGGTGCTTGGAACCGTGGTGGGTGCACTCCTTGGGGTCCAGGCCACTTCGCATTGGGTCGGGCTCGATTTTGCATTGGTCGCCTTGTTTTGCGTGTTGGCGGTAGAGCAATGGCGGTCGCGCAAAAGTTCAGCGCCCTTATGGGTCGCAGTTGCAAGCTACGCCATCGCGTATGCCTTGTTGCCCAGACATGCCATGGTCGTCTCGATCGGGCTGAGTGTGGCAGCTGCTGTCTTTTTGCAGCGAAAAAATTCAACACAGCAAGGAGTCGCCCCATGATGGACAGCGCATACAGCCTAGGCGCGATTGCAGCCATGGGCGTGGTGACATTTGCTTTGCGAGCCACGCCTTTTGTGGCAGGCCAGTGGTTGAAAAAGCATCCCATGGTTCACAGGCTGGGGCAGTTTTTACCCCTTGCCATCATGACCTTGCTGCTTATTCACTCGGCACTGGGCAGTATCAAACAAAACCCTGCCGGTCCGTGGGCAGAATTACTGGCGGTAGCGTTGGTTGGAATACTGCAGTGGCGCAGCAAAAATGCACTGCTGAGTATTTTGATTGGCACAGGCGTCTATGTGCTCCTGCGCAACTGGCAGTTTTAAAAAATTACGACGCTTGCGGCGGGATCACCTCTTGGCTTAACCAACGCCGCAAAGGGTTGAGGTTGGATACCAGCAGGCAAGCCAAGAGGATGAGCACGCCGCCAAAGGCCATGGCAAGCCCCACAGGTTCGCCAAGCAGAACGACCGCCCAAAACACGCCAAACCCTGTACTCAAAAAATTGGCGCTCATGGAGGCCATGGGCGGAATGTGTTGAATGATGCGAATGAACAACCAATAGGCAAATCCAGAGGTTGCCACACCCAAAATAAAAACAGCACCAAGCGCTTGCAGGCTGAAGTGGGCATGGGGCAGGTCGTAGAGCGCACCCGGCAGCATCAAAACGACAGCCCCGGCATGCATTCCCGCGGTAATGCTCAAGGGCTGCATGCGTGTGGTGGCGCGCTTGATAAAGGGTGTGGCAATTCCAGAGATCGCAGCAGCGAGCATCGCCACCAGCGCAGAAAAAATCAGCGCCGGCGTGGGCTCCACAGGGCCTAAACGCACGACCAAAGCAGCGCCAACCAGGCCCACAAAGCACCCTGCGAGTTTGCCGCGCGTGAGGCTTTCTTCTTTAAGCAAGGCTGAAGCAAAGGCACCAAACAAGACCGCGGTGACTGAAAGCAAGGCGGCATAGCCTGCAGGCAGCGTTAAAGCCGCCCATGAATACAGCACATGGGGGCCAGCAACCCCTAAAAAGCCAAGAAGCAACAGTTCTTTCCAGTGCTTAAAAGGCCAGGGATGTTTGAGTGCACGCATGATGACTGCCAAGACGACCGTGGCCAAGACCATACGCAAACCCGAAGACAAGTTGGGTCCGAGTTGAGGGGCGGCAATGCGGGTAAGAATAAAGGAGGCGCCCCACAGGGAGGACAGCAAGACCAGTTGAAAAAAGTATTTTCTTTTCACTGCTTACAGACTCAGTCTTCTTCGCGCAGACTTTGCAAAGCTGCTCCAACAATTTCAGTGCTTGCTTGGAGCGTGCCCGTGGACGCATCTAGCCCACGAAGTCCTTCTGCTTTGAGCTGAGCAATCGCCTGACCCGCCAATTTGGGGCTTTCAAAGCCTGGGCTTTGCATTAAAAGTTCGCCTTTGACATCGACGAACTTGAAGTAAAAGAGCCCGTCTTTTTCACGGTACTGCTTAAAGTGGGCACCTGCCGTTTTGGTCGATTTTTTGACGCCGGTTTGGGTCTCAGACGCTAAATTCCTCAGCCCCACCGCTTGGCGCAGTGTCGCCATGAAAGGAGTCGCAACGGCGCGGGCTTTGGTGGCGCCATGCTGCAAGATCGATTGCACTTCTTGGGGGTGGTCCATCAAAAATTGGTAACGCTCACGCATGGGGGCTATTTCTTGGTCAATGCGTTCAAATAGTTTGTCTTTGGCTTCTCCCCATCCAATACCCTGCGCAAAATGTGTGGCCATGGCGGCGGTTTCTTCCGGGCTGGCAAAGGCCTGGTAAATCTGAAACAGGGCCGAGCCTTGTGTGTCTTTGGGTGCACCGGGGGCAAGGGAGTCGGTTTTGATGCCTGCAATCAGTTTTTTAAGTTGATCCCTAGGTGCAAACAACGGGATCGTGTTGTCGTAGCTTTTGCTCATCTTGCGACCATCGAGTCCTGGCAGGGTCGCAACCGATTCTTCGATGGCCGCCAAGGGAGGCACAAAGTGCTCGCCGTAGCGGTGATTGAAACTGTGGGCCATATCGCGGGCCATTTCAATGTGCTGGATTTGGTCACGCCCCACAGGAACATGGTGGGCGTTAAACATCAAAATGTCTGCCCCCATGAGAACGGGGTACATGAACAGACCGGCTGTGACATCGGCGTCGGGTTCCAGGCCAGCTTGGGTATTTTTATCGACCGAGGCTTTGTAGGCGTGGGCCCGGTTGAGAATTCCCTTGCCGGTCACGCAGGTGAGAAACCAAGTGAGCTCCGGAATTTCTGGAATGTCAGACTGCCGGTAAAACGTTACCCGTTCCGGGTTGAGCCCTGCGGCTAACCAGCTTGCTGCGATCTCGAGGGTAGAACGCTGGATTCTTGCGGGCTCATCAATTTTGATAAGCGCGTGGTAGTCAGCCAAAAAGTAAAAACTTTCAACCCCGTCGCGCAAGCTGGCTTGAACTGAAGGGCGGATCGAGCCCACATAATTGCCCAAGTGGGGCGTGCCTGAGGTGGTGATTCCAGTTAAATATCGAACAGTGCTCATAGCGTTTTCAGGGTTCTAAAAAAATGACTGCAACAAAGTTAACAAAGGGAAAAGTAATATTTTTATTAGGGCAGTTGTTGCACCCATCAAAGGCAGCATCCAAAATGTATTGATGATTTTCGTCACCACCAGGGCCATGACGATATAAAACCCCCACGGCTCAATGCGCGACACAGCGACGGCCTGGCGATAGGGTAGCAGTCCGACGAGGATGCGTCCTCCGTCCAAAGGGGGGATGGGAAATAAATTGAAAACGCACATCACAACATTGACCAAAACACCACCTTTGCACATTTCTATGAAAAATGGTTCACTCACATCTGCATTTTGAAGTATGACAAAGATAGCGCCCCAGGCCAAGGCTTGAACAAAGTTCATTCCAGGACCGGCCAGCGCGACCCACACCATGTCGCGCTTGGGGTGGCGCAATTGCCCAAAATTAACAGGAACGGGCTTGGCGTAGCCAAAAAGAAAGGCGCCTGAAGTTGCAAAGTACAACATCAAGGGCAGCAAAATCGTCCCCATGGGATCGATGTGTTTCATGGGGTTGAGAGTTACCCGCCCCATCATCCAAGCCGTGTTGTCACCCAAGTAACGCGCAACGTAGCCATGGGCGGCTTCATGCAAGGTGATAGAAAAAATCACCGGCAGTGCGTAAAGCGCGACGGTTTGAATCAAGTGGGCAAAGTCCATAAGGCAGTTGTGTTTTTTTACAAACCAAAACGCGCAGTATCGCCTGCGCCTTGCCGAAGGAGTTCGGGCGTGCCGCTGGTGAGGTCGATGACGGTGGTGGGCTCTAGCGTGCATGCCCCTGCGTCAATGATGCCAGCGAGCTGGTGTTCCAATCGCTCGCGAATCGTATGGGCGTCGTTCAGCGCCTCGGTTTCACCAGGGGGGATCAGCGTGGTCGCCAGCAAGGGGGCGCCGTGCAGTGCGAGCAGATCTTGCAAGGTAGTGTGGTCAGGCACCCGCAAGCCAATGGTTTTACGCGAAGGATGGCTCAGCCGCCGCGGAACTTCTTTGCTTGCTTCGAGAATAAAGGTGTACGGCCCAGGCGTTGCGGATTTAATCATCCGAAATTGGCTGTTATCCACACGCGCATAGTTGGCGAGTTCACTCAGGTCGCGGCACAGCAGGGTTAAGTGGTGTTTGTCATCGACACCGCGAATACGGCGCAAGTTGTCAGCGGCAGTCTTGTCGTCTAAGTGGCAGACCAACGCGTAACTTGAATCGGTAGGCACAGCCAAGACGCCGCCTTTTTCTAATAAAGCGACGGCTTGTTTTAACAAGCGCGGGTGCGGGTTGTCAGGATGAACTTCGAAAAATTGGGCCATGCCGTGGGCGGTATTGCGTTGCCAGCGCTTACTGAATCCGCGAGGACAAAACTTCCCAAACGGGGGTGAGATTCCCAGGCAAATAGGGCAGGGTTCCAAGCTCGGTGTGGCTCTCTAAAGGACTGTGAAAGTCACTCCCGCGCGAAGCCGCCAGCCCATATTCTTTTGCAGCATCGGCGTAGACCACGTACTCGGCCGTGGAGTGGCTGCCCGTGACCACTTCTACACCCTGGCCCCCGTGGCCTTTGAATTCGGTAAACAGGGCAAATTCTTCGTTGGCAGTGAATGCGTAGCGTGCGGGGTGTGCAACCACAGCCATTCCGCCAGCGCCGGTGATCCACTGCACCGCATCTTTGAGCTGGGCCCAACGGTGCTCTACAAAGCCAGGTTTGCCTTCCGTGAGGTATTTGCGAAAGACTTCATTGGTTTCTTTGCACACGCCGGCTTCGACCAGGTGGCGGGCAAAGTGGGTGCGTGAAATCAATTCATGGTTGCCGGCAAATTTCAAAGCCCCTTCATACGCGCCATGAATGCCAACCCGGGCTAAGTCTTGTGCCATTTCTTTGGCGCGCTGGCCCCGACCGCCGCGGGTTTGCAGCAAGCCTTGGCGCAGCGTTGCATCGTCAGCATCAAAACCCAGCCCAACGATATGGACGGTTTTATTGAGAAAGGTCACGGAGATTTCAACCCCAGTGAGGTAGCGCATGCCGTGCGATTTGGCAGCAGCAGCGGCCCGTGCTTGGCCGCCAATTTCGTCATGGTCGGTGAGCGACCACAACTCGACGCCATGGGTATGGGCCCGCTCGGCAAGCGCTTCGGGGGTGAGTGTGCCGTCCGAAACAACGGAGTGGCAGTGGAGGTCGGCGTTCAGAATGGAGGTCACCCCCCTATTTTAAGGCTTGGCTTCTTAGAAATCTGCCGGGCAGTGCCATGTGAGGGTTTCACCGCTGAGCGGGTGGGGAAAGGTCAGTGAACAGGCATGTAGAAGCAGTCGGCTTGCAAGGGCTTGCACATCCGGGGGCGCGTACAGACTATCGCCTGCAATGGGATGCCCTAAGGCTTGCAAATGCACCCGAAGTTGGTGGCTGCGGCCGGTGAGGGGCTCGAGTTCAAGGCGGCTTGTTCCTTTTAAAGCAAGAATTGCGTTGGCAATACAGCGCCAGCGGGTCACACTGGCCTGCCCTTGGGGGTGGATGGTGCGTAGGGGTCGGTTGGGCCAGTCCACCAAAATAGGCAGGTCAATGGTTTGCCATTGGGGGTCCATGGGTAAATGACCCGCCACGCACGCCACATAGCGTTTTTGAATGAGGCGGTTTTCAAAAGCCGCATTGAGTGCTCGTTGTGCCGTTAGACCCCGCGCCATCAAGAGAAGCCCCGAGGTTGCCATATCGAGCCGGTGAACCACCAAGGCATCCGAAAACTCGGCTTGTACCCGTGCGCTTAAGCAGTCTTGTTTGTCTTCACCTCGCCCAGGAACGCTCAACAAGCCCGAGGGTTTGTTCAGAACAAGAAGAGCATCGTCCTGGTGGAGTAGTTCAAAGCTTTGGCTCTGGCTCACGGGGCTGTACAAAGACAAGGGCTGGTATTTCCCAATAGGAAATTAATTCACCCAAACCACTGGTTTTCCACTTCGGGACCATTCTTCAAAGTGCGGTGCGTATTCTTCATCGATGCGGTTGCGTTTAACTTTAAAGGTCGGGGTGACGAATCCGTTTTCTGGGGTCCATGGCGTAGTCACAACGGCGAGATAGTCCATGCGCTCGTGGTGATCACGTTGCTGATTAATGGCTTGAAGGTGCGCCTCGAGTGATCGGGTCAAGGCTGCTTTGGCGGCAGGGTCTTGGATCCGTTGAACGGCTTCTTGTGACAACATCACAATCGCCAAAGGCTGCGCTAGATTGGCACCAGTCACAGCAGTCGCTTCAATATCTTGGTGTATCACCAAAAGGTCTTCTAGCGGTGCGGGCGCAACGTACTTGCCTTTGCTGGTTTTGAAGATGTCTTTGACACGACCGGTGATGCTTAAATTTCCTTGGGCATCGGTTTGGCCTTTGTCGCCGGTACGCAGCCACCCATCGGTGGTCATGGTTTGTGCTGTTTGCTCCGGGCTTTTAAAGTAGCCCTGCATCAGGGCAGGGCAGCGCATTTGTATTTCCCCGGTTTTGGGATCAATGCGGCTTTCTACTTCGTCGTAGGGCAAGCCCACCGAGCCGATTTGCGGTGAGCCTGGCAAGGTCGAATGGGACACGCCACAGTTCTCGGTCATACCGTACACCTCGATCAAGTCCAGACCCAGGCTTCGGAAAAACGACAGGACATCGGCAGGCATTGGGGCCGCTCCACCAGCAGCAAGGCGGCATTGGTCTAATCCCAAACCTTTCAAAATTTTCTTTCTCACTAGGCCGCCTAGCAAGGGAATCGACAAAAGCGTTTTGAGTTTTTTCTCCGGCATTTTCTCGAACACGCCCTGTTGAAACTTGACCCATAAACGGGGCACTGAAAAGAATATGGTGGGCCGAGCGCGTTGCAGGTCTAGCAGAAAGGTGTCTAAAGCCTCGGCAAAAAAGATGTGACCGCCAAAGCGCAAGCAGGCTTGTTCGACCAGCATGCGTTCGGCCACGTGCGCTAAGGGCAAGTAGGAGATGTAACGGTCCTTGCTGTTCATATGAACGCGCTGGGTTGCACTTGTTAAACCCCAGGCGATCGCACCAAACGTTTGGACAACGCCTTTGGGATTGCCTGTGGTTCCTGAGGTGTAAATGATGGTGCAGACGCTATCGGACTGCGTGTTGGGTGTGCCTTGCAAGGGCGAGGTTTGATTTACCAAGTCTTCCCAATGCACGCCAGGAATACCTTGGGGCGCTAAGGGCAAGGCAATCAATGGGACATGGTCGGGTACGCTTTTCAAGCTGGCAGAGTCGTCCATCTTGCCAACGAAACAGGCGCGGGCTTCGCTATGGTCAAGGATGTAGCGCAAGGCCTCACCATTGAAGGTGGGGTAGATGGGGACAGACACATGGCCTGCCATCAAAATGGCCAGATCGGCCAAAATCCAGTGCGCACTGTTTTTTCCCAAAATTGCAACACGGCTGCCTTGGGGCCAGCCTTGGCTTTGAAGCCATGCGGCCGTGGAGCGTACTTGCGCAGCCGCTTCACTCCAGGTGATGTCCACCACGGCACCGGCACCTAGCGGTTGGGTCAAAAACACGCCCTGAGGATTATGGCTTTCCCAGTGGCATAGACGTTGAACTGGAAAGTCGGCGCTGTGAACGGTGATTTTTGGAGAGTTTTTCATAGTGTATTTTTGCAAATCAGGTTCGCATTTTGCCTATGAAACTGGAGGCAATGCAATAGGATGGACCCTAGGGGGCGACCCCAAAGAAAGACCTTCACAATACTGCGACAATTAGGGGTCTTTCCAATCTTTGTTTGATCCATCCATGTCAAGTACCTCCGTTTTCCCTGTCCGCCTTGCCACCGTGCGCGATGCCAAAGCCATTGCTGCACT
>JAIPDD010000041.1 GCA_021737875.1 Sulfuritalea sp. | reverse complement strand
GGTTCGGACAATCGCCTGCAAGCCACTGGGCATGGGGACTTGAATCACTTCATGGCCAAGGGCTTTCAGATTCTCAATGCTTGCGTTTGGAAAGCGGTTTTGTTCCAGAAAGAGGGGGCCACCCAGGGTGCCGAAATTGGCGACGTCAATCGCGCTTTGGGCGTTCAGCCCTCCGTTCAAAAGACCGAGCAGCGTTTTGGCCGTGAAGTGAATGATGAGTGCCCCGCCAGGGCTTCCCAAGGACATTAATAACTGGCCGCTGTCATCGTCAAAAACCAAGGTGGGCGACATGGAGGAGCGCGGGCGCTTTCCTGGCTCCACCCGGTTGGCAATGGGGAGCCCGTCAGCACTTGCGGGCGTAAAACTGAAATCGGTCAGTTGGTTGTTGAGTAAAAAACCCCCTTCCAGTCCCACGCCCCGGTTCACCATCACCCGCGCGCCCCATGCATCTTCAATGGTGGTGGTCATCGCCACTGCGTTTCCAAAGCGGTCCACGATGGATAGATGCGAAGTACCGTACTCGGTTTGGTGGGGCATGGGCGCGTAGCTGACCTTGACGAAGCCGGGGTTTCCGGGCTGGGCGTTTTTCATTGTGGGCCCTTGCGCTTGAATGCTTTGGGCGCGTTGCGCCAAATATGTGGGCGCGAGCAAACTGTTCCAGCCAGATCCAGGTGCGACTACAAATGCAGGGTCGGCGATGAATTGGGCGCGGTCGGCAAAGGCCAATTTGGCGGCCTCGGTGTACAGGTGCAACCAATCGCTGCGGGGCGTTTCTGGGTCTAGGGTCTGCCAGTGGGCTGGTGTGTGTTGCAACATGCCCAAAATTTGCCCAATAGCAACCATGCCCGAGCTCGGTGGCGGCATGCCGCAGATACGGTAATTTTTTGCTGCCACTTGGGGAGATTTTTCTACACGGTAGCGCATACACAGTGGTTCACGCACAACCGGCGTGTAGTTCGCCAAGTCGTTCACCGTCAAGGTACTAGGGTTCGTCGGATGGTTTTGAACGGCGCGCACCATGGCTTGGGCAACTGCTCCGGTCATGACCGCGTCGCTGCCCTGGGTTGCAATGGCTTGCAAAACGGCTGCTAGCTCGGGGTTACGCAGCCGGTGACCAGCAGGCCATGCTTGGCCTTGGGCATCGTAAAAATAAGACGCAGCAAAGGGGTCGCTTTTCAAAGCCGTTTCTGCTTGGAGCAAGGCAGCCATGCGTGGGCTCACCGCAAAGCCGTTGCTGGCCAAGGCGATGGCTGGCGCGAACAGGCGCGCCCAAGGCAGCTTGCCGTGTTGCGCATGCGCTACGGCCAACATCCGCAGGACGCCAGGCGTTCCGACAGAACGCCCGCCCACCACGGCCTGTTTAAACGGAATGGCTTTGCCATCACTTTGCAAGAAGAGCGAGGGCGTGACGCCAGCCGGGGCGGTCTCTCTGCCGTCAAAGGCCTGGGTTTTTTTGCCATCAAAGTGCAGCAAAAAAGCGCCGCCCCCTAAGCCGCTGCTTTGGGGCTCTACCAAGGCCAAGACCATTTGGGCAGCAATGGTGGCATCGACGGCACTTCCACCGGCTTGAAGCATGTCTAGCCCCGCTTGGCTGGCCAGCGGGTTGGCCGTAGCAATGGCATAAGTCTGCGCGGCCACCCCTTTTTTTGCAGAAATGGCGCTGGGCAATTCTGGCTGGACGATTTGCGCAAGGCAGGAACCCGCAGCCAAGGCAAGGGCCAGCCCTACCGTCAAACGACGATGCGCTTTGCCTCGCATATCAGTAGTGCGGTGGTAAATCATCGCGCAGGTTGCGTTGTGATTCATTTTGTGGGTTGCTCATTTGCTGGCGCAGGTGGAGGATTTCGCTAATGAGCGCGTTGATCTGCGTTTGCTGGCGAACCACGGTTTGGTCGAGCTTGTCGAGCAAGTCTTCGGTGAAACTGGCTTTGATTTCGAGTTCGGTGAGCCGTTGGGCTGTGCTGTCTTCAGGGCTTGGCATAGTGACGTTTCGTAAAAAAATAAATAACCGGCTTAACCACCCAATAACTTGTGAACCAATTCGGCTGTGGTGGCAGCTTGGAATTTGCGCATCAACCGGGCGCGGTAAATTTCTACTGTGCGGTGGCTAATATCTAAAGATTTTCCAATCAGTTTAGAGGTAAGTCCTTGCATCAGGTGGGCCGCAACTTCGCGCTCACGGGCGGTGAGGTCAGCGGTGACGGGGCGGCGCTCGCTCAGGTCTTCAAAACTCCAAATACCAGCTTCATGGGGCGCGCTGCGGTTCAGGGCGCGCCCGGTCACGTGGCACCAAAACGCCTCGCCTTTGAAGCGCCCGTCCATGCGGCGCATGATGCGGTCATCGGCGTAACTGCCGCTGCGGTTGAGGATGGGCGCGATCCGCTCGCCGGTGCGCTCAAACTCATCGGCGCTGGGGTAAAGCACTTGAAAGCTTTGGCCCAAGAGTTGGTCGCGTGAGACGCCAAACATCTCACACAAATGGGCGTTGCAGTCCACAATGGCGCGGTTGCGCGAGAGCGCCAAGCCCACGGGGGCGAGGTCAAAGGCTTGGCGGTAGTCGATGTCCATGTAAGAAAAACTACGTACTAAATTACGTAGTATCGTAGCCCAAGGAAACCTTTCCAAGGTTTAACCCCTTTAACCGGAGTACATCCCAGTGAACAAAATTTATCCCAGTGCTGCCGCGGCACTTCAAGGCATTGTCAAAGACGGGCAGTTGCTGGCCGTTGGGGGCTTTGGCCTGTGCGGCATCCCAGAGGCTTTGATTGACGCTTTGCGAGACAGCGGCGTTCAAAACCTGACGGCGATTTCCAATAACGCAGGTGTCGATGGTTTTGGTTTGGGCAAGTTGCTCGAAACCCGCCAAATCAAAAAAATGATTTCCAGCTATGTCGGGGAAAACAAAGAGTTTGAGCGGCAATACCTGGCAGGCGAATTGCAGTTGGAGTTCACGCCGCAAGGCACACTGGCTGAAAAGCTGCGTGCCGGTGGCGCTGGCATCCCCGCGTTCTTTACCAAAACTGGCGTGGGCACCATCGTGGCGGACGGAAAAGAATTACGCGAATTTGACGGCGAAACCTATGTAATGGAGCGTTCGCTGATTCCGGATGTGGCTTTGGTCAAAGCGCACCGGGCTGACAAGTCGGGCAATTTGCAGTTCCGACTCACGGCCCGTAATTTCAATCCTGCGGTGGCGATGGCAGGAAAAATCACGGTCGTCGAGGTGGAAGAAATTGTAGAAACTGGCGAGATTGCGCCCGACCAAGTTCACTTGCCTGGCATTTATGTGCACCGCCTGGTGCTCAACGCCAACCCAGAAAAGCGGATTGAAAAACGCACCATCACAGAAACATCGGGAGTTTGAATATGAGCTGGAGTCAAGACCAAATGGCCGCCCGCGCGGCCCATGAGCTAGAAGATGGTTTTTATGTCAACCTCGGCATTGGCATCCCCACTTTGGTGGCCAACCACGTCCCGGCGGACAAAGAAGTGTGGCTGCAAAGCGAAAACGGCATGCTGGGGATTGGCCCCTTTCCAACCGAAGCTGAAGTCGACGCGGATTTGATCAATGCGGGTAAACAAACGGTTACCACGATCAAGGGTTCGAGTATTTTTGGTAGCCACGATAGCTTTGCCATGATTCGCGGCGGGAAAGTCAACCTGTCGATCTTGGGCGCCATGCAGGTCAGCGAAAAAGGGGATTTGGCCAATTGGATGATTCCCGGCAAGATGGTCAAAGGCATGGGTGGGGCCATGGACCTGGTCGCTGGGGTCAAGCGCGTGATCGTGCTCATGGAGCATGTGGCCAAGAAAAAAGATGGCAGCGAAGACCTCAAAATTTTGCCCAGCTGCACCTTACCCTTGACGGGTGTGGGCGTGGTGGACCGCATCATCACGGATTTGGCCGTCATGGACGTGACCCCTGCGGGATTGAAAGTCATGGAGATGGCCCCCGGCGTCACCCGCGAGATGTTGCAGTCCAAAACCGGCGTGGCCTTGATTTAAGGCCCCGCGGGTTTAATGGGCGCGCAGCTTGGTGGGTGGGCGTTTCTTTTTGCCAGCCAAGGCCATGTGAAACGCCTGCTTTACAAACACCCACAAGGCGGATTCATGGGGCTTTGGCAAGTCCCCCCGCCCAATGCGCTTGAGTTGGCCGGTGTACCAACTCACTTCTAGCAAGCCCATCTTGTCAATGGCTTGGATGCCGGTGCGAAGTGGTTTGACCGTGTGTTGTGCTGCCAAGCCAGCGAGCAGTCGCGCTGGTACATCGGGCTCGATGGCCATGATGCGGGCAATGCCCACCATGTCCACAGCGCCACAGTCAATCGCTTGGGCCATGCCTTGGGCGCTGCGAAAGCCGCCGGTGACGACCAGCGGGGTTCGCACCGCTTGGCGGGCTTTTTCTGCAAACGCTAAAAAATAAGCTTCACGCTGGAGCGTGCTTTCTTTTTTATCCAACTGCGTCTTTTGTTGGACGCCTGTCATCGCGGGCGCTTCGTAGGTACCGCCTGAAATTTCAATCAAATCCATGCCTGCATCGGCCAAGGCGCGGATCGTCTCGATCGACTCTTCTTCGGTAAATCCGCCGCGCTGAAAGTCGGCTGAATTGAGCTTGATCCCGATGGGAAACGCAGGCCCCACAGCCGAACGCATGGCGCGGTACACCTCCAAGACAAAATGCCGGCGCTTCTGCGCCGTGCCACCCCAGGCATCGGTGCGGGTGTTGTGGTGCGGTGATAGAAATTGGCTGACCAAATAGCCGTGGGCGCCGTGGATTTGAACCCCCGAAAAACCCGCTTGTTTCACCACGCCAGCGGCTGTGCCAAAACGTTGAACCAATGCTTGAATTTCACTGTCTTCCAAGGCGCGCGGTGTAGCGAAAAACGCCTGCATGTCGGATCTAAAAGGTACCGCAGAGGGGGCCACGGTTTCATGGTTGAGTCCTTTGGGGGCTTGTTTGCCAGGGTGGTTGAGTTGCACCCAGCATTGCGTG
Organism: Sulfuritalea sp.; assembly: GCA_021737875.1. Lineage (GTDB taxonomy): Bacteria > Pseudomonadota > Gammaproteobacteria > Burkholderiales > Burkholderiaceae_C > Allorhodoferax. The sequence goes on along the minus strand of JAIPDD010000041.1, from coordinate 11,411 downwards.
TGGTTCGCTGTTGCGGCTTGGGCCCAGTTCTTGAGCGCCCCTAAATGCGTGTCGTCTTCAATCACCACGTTGCCGGGTTCGCCCACGGCGCGGGCATCGATCATGACGTTGCCCGTCACGCACAAGCCAATCCCGCCGCTAGCCCACGCGCCGTACAAGCGCTCTAGTTCAGGCGTTGGCGCACCGTCGCGCCCGGCCAAGGCCTCGGACATGGCCGATTTAAACAGGCGATTTTTGATCTGGCTACCGTTGGGCAGTGTCAGCGATTGGGCGAGGGTGGTTTGGGCAGTCATGAACGTTTAAATAATGCGTTTGAATGCTAACTTGTTGGTGCGTATCCGCATGCGCTTTTTGTGACACGCTATGCCATACTTTGCGACATGAAAATCCAAAACGCAGCCTTGTTACTTTTGGTTCTGATGTTCACCGTGGTGGCCCATGCCGACCCTGAAGAGGCAGCCCTTTGCAAAGAGCAAGGCTATCCGGTGGGGACGACGCGCACGTGGTTTATGGATCGCTGTGTTCGGGTTGGTTCATTCACACACCATGCCGAAATTCCGTGGATTTTTGGCGGGGTTGCCAATGCGATGCAGCCTGCAGCGAAACCCCTTGAACTGACAAAAGTGGCCCAAGAGCCCGCCTACCGCTGGAGCGTGGACGGTCAAAACGGCTTGACCGTGGATGACTACCTCAAACGACAGCCGGCGATGGCCTTGCTGGTGATCAAAGATGGTGTGATTCAGGTGGAGCGCTACCAATACGGACGCACGGCGGAGCACCGTTTTTTATCGAACTCCATGGCCAAAACCATGACGGCAATGGCTGTTGGATTGGCAGCGAGAGAAGGGCGTATCAAGTCCCTTGACGATAAAGCAGAGGTGTATGCGCCTACCTTGGCTGGAACCCTTTACGGCGAAACCACAATTCGCAACTTGCTGCGCATGTCCTCCGGTGCCAAGTTTGAAGAGATTTACGACGGCCGTGATGACCTTGCACGCTATGGAGTAGCAGCGCAAAACGGCGGCGCGGCTGCTGGCGCCAAAGTGATCACAACGCGGCTTCATCCCCAAGGGCAGTTGTTCAATTACGCCAGTGCAGAAACCGATATGTTGGCTTTGGTGATGCGCGGAGCCACGGGGCAAACCTTGAGTGCCTACCTCGAACCCCGGCTGTGGCAGCCCCTGGGCGCACAAACTTCGGGCTTGTGGCGCGCGGGCGCCGATGGGCTAGAGCGTGCTGGCGGAAACTTTAACGCCACAGCGCAAGACTACGCCCGACTGGGCATGCTTTTGGCCAACGATGGCATACGCCCCGACCGACCTGACTTGGGAGAAATACTGCCCAAAGACTTTGTGATGGAAGCCACCGACTGGCGTCGCCACCCCGAAGCCTTTGCTCCCTACAAAGCCACGCCCTATTCAGGCTATGGCTACCAGGTGTGGATTTTTCCAGGGCAAAAACGCCGCTTTGCCCTCTTGGGTGTGTATGGGCAATCGATTTTTGTGGACCCAGCACAAAAATTGGTGATGGTGCATTTGGCTGCCAATGCGACAGCAAGCGCAGGACAGACGCGCATGGGCCGTGAAAGGGATGCGCTTTGGAGGGGTTTGGTTGCTCACTACGGCCTTTGGTAAGTCACCGTTTTACTGGGATCTTGATTGCGTGGGTCGTCCTTAACCGCCAACGGGCAGGGCGCTGCCAGCCTAGAGCGCATGCGGCGATAATGCGTGGTTGATTTTTCCAAGAGCCACAGACATGACCCAAGCCCATGCGATGAGTGTTGCCGACATTCGCAAAACCTTTCTTGATTTCTTTGCCTCCAAGGGCCACACCGTGGTGGCGAGCAGCCCTTTGGTGCCCGGCAACGACCCCACCTTGATGTTTACCAACTCGGGCATGGTGCAGTTCAAGGACGTGTTTTTGGGGTCGGACAAGCGCTCCTATGTGCGTGCAGCGTCGGTACAAGCCTGTTTGCGTGCCGGTGGAAAACACAACGACTTGGAAAACGTGGGCTACACGGCGCGCCACCACACCTTCTTTGAGATGATGGGCAACTGGAGTTTTGGCGACTACTTCAAACGCGAGTCGCTCAAGTGGGCCTGGGAACTGCTCACCGAGGTGTACAAATTACCCAAAGAGCGTTTGCTGGCAACGGTGTACCTTGAAGACGACGAGGCCTTTGATATTTGGACCAAAGAAATCGGTCTGCCGCCAGAGCGTGTGATCCGTATTGGCGACAACAAGGGCGGACGCTATAAATCCGACAACTTTTGGATGATGGCCGACACCGGCCCGTGCGGCCCGTGCTCTGAAATTTTTTATGACCACGGCCCGCATATTCCCGGCGGACCTCCTGGCAGCCCTGATGAAGACGGCGACCGCTTCATTGAAATTTGGAACAACGTGTTCATGCAGTTCAATATGCACGAAGACGGCTCGGTCACGCCACTGCCTGCACCCTGCGTGGATACCGGCATGGGCTTGGAGCGTCTAGCAGCCATCTTGCAGCACGTGCACAGCAACTACGAAATCGATATTTTTGACGCGCTGATCAAAGCCGCTGCCCGCGAAACGGGCTGCACTGATTTGGGCCACAAGAGCCTGCGCGTGATTGCCGACCACATCCGCGCCACTGCCTTCTTGGTGAGTGATGGCGTGGTGCCTAGTAACGAAGGGCGGGGTTATGTGCAGCGCCGCATTATTCGCCGCGCGATTCGCCACGGCTACTTACTGGGCAAGAAGACGCCTTTCTTTCACAAGCTGGTGCCTGACCTGGTCCAACTCATGGGCCAGGCTTATCCCCAGATGGCCGATCAGGCCAAGAAAATCACCGAGATCTTGCGCGTGGAAGAAGAGCGCTTTTTTGAAACTCTGGAAATTGGGATGGAGATTTTGGACGAGGCCTTGCAAGGCGGCGTCCAAATTTTGCCGGGCGACGTCGCCTTCAAGCTGCATGACACCTATGGTTTTCCGCTGGACTTGTCTGCCGATGTGTGCCGCGAGCGCGGCCTGAGTGTGGACGAAGCCGGCTTTGCAGCCGCAATGGAGCGCCAAAAATCCCAAGGCCGCGCCGCTGGAAAATTCAAAATGGACCGCGCCTTGGATTACTCCGGCGCGGGCAATACCTTTGTTGGTTACGATCGTTTAGACAGCCCCGCCAAAATTGTGGCGCTATACCACGAGGGCCTGTCCGTAGCGGCACTGAACGCAGGGCAACAGGGCGTGGTAGTTTTAGATACCACCCCGTTTTATTCTGAGAGCGGTGGGCAAGTGGGCGACGTCGGTGTTCTCACCAGCGGCTCGGCCCGCTTTGAGGTAGGCGACACCCAAAAGATCAAGGCCGATGTATTTGGCCACCAAGGCAGCATGGCCCAAGGCACCTTGAATGTGGGGGACAACGTCTCGGCAATGGTCGATGTGCCTATGCGCAATGGGTCTATGCGCAACCACAGCGCCACGCATTTGATGCACCAAGCCTTGCGCGATGTGTTGGGCGACCATGTGGTTCAAAAAGGCTCCTTGGTCACGCCGGAGCGCACCCGTTTTGACTTTACCCACAGCGCTCCTGTGACCGACGCCCAAGTGCGTCAAATCGAAGCTTTAGTCAACGCGCAAATTTTGAACAACGCGGCAACCAAAGCGGAGTTGATGGATATTGAGTCGGCCCAAAAGACGGGCGCGATGATGTTGTTTGGTGAGAAGTACGGTGAAACGGTACGGGTCTTGGATATTGGCTCTACCCGCGAATTGTGCGGCGGCACCCACGTCAAGGCCACCGGCGATATGGGTCTTTTCAAAATTGTGGGCGAGAGCGGCGTGGCCTCGGGTGTGCGCCGGATGGAAGCGGTCACGGGTGAACATGCCTTGTCCTATTTGCAGCAATTGGAAGATACCGTTGGTCTTGCCGCAGCAACGCTCAAAGCCCCGGTCGCCGAATTGACCAGTCGTTTGACGCAGGTGATCGACCACGTTAAGGCCTTAGAAAAAGAAGTCAGTGCGCTCAAAGGCAAATTGGCCTCCGCCCAAGGGGATGAGCTGATCACGCAAGCTGTTGACCTCCAAGGCGTGAAGTTCTTGTCGGCCCACTTGCCTGGCGCTGACACCAAGACTTTGCGCGAGACCATGGACAAACTCAAAGACAAGTTGAAAACGGCCGTGATTGTGCTCGGGACAGTGGAAGGGGACAAAGTCCAAATCGCCGTGGGAGTGACACCAGACACCACCGCCAAAGTCAAAGCTGGTGAGTTGGTCAACTTTTTAGCTGCGCAAGTGGGCGGCAAAGGCGGGGGCAAGCCCGATATGGCCATGGCCGGTGGCACCGAGCCTGCCCATTTGGCAGCGGCCCTGGCCAGCGCCAAATCCTGGGTCAGCGCCAAGCTCTGAGGCTTGGCTAGGATTGCGAGCGCAGCCGCGTGACCAAATCCCAGACCGCAGGGTCACCTTTGAAGGGTGTGTCGGATTGCAGTTGGCTTTGAATCAGTCGGCGCAGGGTTTCAATATGAGGGGTTAAGGTGCCAAAGAAAACGGGCACCTCGCCCTGGGCCATCAAAAGCGTAGGAAAGTTTTCAACTTCGATGGGGTCCACCCAATCGGCATGGTCTTCGATATCGACCCAAACAAACTTCATGGGCGCAAACTCGGCTTGGAGTTGGGTAAACAGGCTTTGGTAGTCGCGGCAGGTGCCACACCACTGGGCGCACAAGCAAGCAACCCAAAGTTCGGATGGCGTCGCAGCGAGCGAAGGTGGCGCAAGGTCGGAAGTTGACATACCGCAATCATGGCAGAAATATGCGGGCTCAAAACCTGACCCTATAACCATATACCGCCAAGCCAGTGATGGAGGTTTTACACTCTAGGGTTTGCCGAAATGGCATTGTTGACTATCTTGAAGGCCCCCATGAGTGCATTTTTGGAAGAAACTGTGTTGAGTGTCCACCATTGGACCGACCGGTTATTTAGCTTTACAACCACCCGCGATACCAGTTTGCGCTTTTCCAACGGCCACTTCACCATGATCGGCCTGCGCACTGAAACAGGCAAACCATTGCTTCGGGCCTACAGCATTGCCAGCGCCAACTACGAAGAACACCTGGAGTTTTTAAGTATCAAAGTGCAAGATGGACCGCTGACCTCGCGTTTGCAGCACATCCAAGTTGGCGACAAAATCGTGGTGGGCAAAAAACCCACAGGAACTTTGCTCATTGATTACTTGCTCCAAGGCAAAAACCTCTACCTTTTTGGCACTGGCACCGGCGTGGCCCCGTTCTTAAGTATCGTGCGCGATCCTGCAACGTATGAGCGGTTTGACAGAGTGATCTTGGTGCACGGCGTTCGTGAAGTGGCCGAGTTGGCCTATAACGAATACCTCACCCATGACTTGCCTGAGCATGAGTTTTTGGGTGAAATGGTGCGTGCCCAACTCCTGTATTACCCCACCGTAACCCGCGAGCCCTATAAAAACCAAGGACGCATCACCGAGTTGCTCGATTCAGGTAAGCTCCAAACCGACCTGGGATTGCCTGCCTTTGACCCCGCCCATGACCGTGTCATGCTGTGCGGCAGCCCTGGCATGTTGCGCGACTTAAAACACATGCTGGAAAAGCGTGGCTTTATGGAAGGCAACACCACCAAACAAGGCGACTTTGTCATTGAACGCGCATTTGCAGAACAGTAAACCATGACCACCTACGATCTTTACGCCATTGGCAATGCCTTAGTTGATTCTGAATACGAAGTCTCCGACGAACAACTCAAGACAGCGGGCGTTGAAAAACGCCATATGACTTTGATCGATGCGCCGCGCCGCGCCGCGCTCTTGCACCAGTTGCAAGGCTTGCACGCCCGCAAAACCGGCGGAGGCTCAGCGGGTAATACCGTTGTTGCCTTGGCGCAGTTGGGCGGAAAAGCGTTTTACTCGTGCCGCGTAGCCCATGACGAGTTGGGTGATTTTTACCGCGACGATTTGGTCAAACATGGCGTGGCCACCAATTTGACGCACACCCCAGCGGCACCGGGACAAACCGGAAGTTGCATCGTGATGGTGACACCGGATGCCGAGCGCAGCATGAGCACGTTTTTGGGCGCGACTGCGGAGTTGGACCACACAGCGCTCCATCCCCAAGACATTGCGCGCTCCAAGGTGTATTACATGGAAGGCTATCTGGCGGCGTCTCCTACAGGCTTAGCGGCGGCTTTGCAAGGCCGTGACATTGCGCGCAAAGCCGGCGTAGCCTTGGCCGTGACGCTCAGCGATATGAGCATGATCAACTTTTGCCGCCCTGGTGTTGAAGCCATGGTGGGCGATGGGGTGGATTACTTGTTTTGCAACGAAGAAGAAGCGCAAGTCTGGTTTGGTGAAACGAATCTGGACGTGGTGTGTAAAAAAATCGCTGCCTTGGCGAAGGTGGTGTGTTTGACGCGCAGCGCCAAAGGGTGCTTGGTGATTGAAGGCCAGCGGATCACGACCGTTGCTGCCACGCCCGTGAAAGCCATAGACAGCAATGGCGCAGGCGATATGTTTGCGGGTGCATTTTTGTATGCCGTCACCCATGGCCTCACAACGGCGCAGGCAGCGGCTTTAGGCAACGTGGCTGCGGCGAAAGTCGTATCGCAATACGGTTGCCGCTTGCCGCAACCATCAGTGGATGCGATTGTTCAGCAATTTGCCAACCTGTAAATCTCTATGCGATTGATAGGCCTGTTGCTAGCCTTCATCACTGGAATGCTGCTGGCTCCTTCTTTCGCACTTGCAAGCACAGTGAAGACCAAGCAGTTCGTGTGTGCTGCTTTTTACCTTCCTGCGCGAAGTATTTGGAATCGACAGGTTGATATTCGATTCCAAAACAAGCAGCCTGTGTCGGTTCATATCGATGGCTTACCGGTGTACGCCTTTGCAAGCGATGGCCCCGTTATTTTGACCGCCATTGACAACGAACGCATTCAGATTGATACCCAAGCCCTGCTCTGGACGAGTGACTTTCGGGGGATGGCCTCATCGCAAGGCGCGTGCTTGGAAGCCGTAGCAAAGTAAGGGATTACCGTCGTTCTAAAAACTGGTACGGCGGCAAGCCTTGGAGCATGCGCTTGCCGTAGCTTTGCAAAATCAGACGCTTGTCATAGCAAATCACCTGCGCGCGGTCTTCTTCGGTGCGAATGGCGCGGCCAGTCCATTGCAATAGTTTGATTCCGGTCGCAGGAATCACCAGTTCAGTGAAGGGATCGCGTCCCACTTTGCGCAACCATTCGGCGCGTGCCTCATCGACGGGGTCGGAGGGCGGTGCAAAAGGCAGCTTGGCTATAAAAACGGTTTCACACAGCGCGCCTGGCAAGTCCAAGCCTTCGCCAAACGACTGCAGGCCAAACAAAATCGACGCAAAGCCCGATTCCACGCGCGCAGTATGGGTGGCGATCAAGCGCGCACGAGACATCACGCCTTGAACCAAGACTGCTTCACGCAAGGCCGATGGGACGGCGTCTATGGCAGAGCGCATTTGCGCCCGCGAGGTAAATAAAACCAGCGCCCCGCGCTGTACATTGGCCAGGTCTTGCATCAAATAGCCAACCATCTCTGCGGTGTACGCGTCGGCATTTTTAGGCTCGGCCAGGGTATGAACCACTGTCAGTGTTCCTTGAGCCGCGTAGTCAAAAGGACTCTCTACTTCCAAGGTGGTCACATTGGCGTTGTTGGACAAGCCTGCCTCTTGTAAAAAATAATCAAAACTTCCACAGCTGGTCAGCGACGCAGAAGTCACCACCGCAGCGCGGACCTGGCTCCATAAAAATTGGCGCAGCAAGTCGCCCGGAACCATGGGGCAGGCGTGGGCTGTGAGAACCAAGAACCCGTTTTCGCTTTGGCATTGCAGCCATTTGGCCAGCGGTTGCGCGCCGTGCTCAAGCAGCAACTCGGACGTAGAGACCACGCTGCCAAGCTTGGGTGCCAAAGCACCGAGTTTGGTGTAAAGCTGGGCGCATTGCAGCCCTTGGCTAGGGTCTTCTTTGGCCACGTTTTTCACTTCGGCACCAAGTGCTTCCAATGCCTTAGAAAGACCCAGTGCTTGGGCATGGATCAAGCGCACCGGTTCGGTCAGCGCCTCTGGCAAAACCCCATGGGCGAACCGTAGCGTCCCGTCTTTGCCTTGGGTGCTGGCGTGAACGAGGTCCAGTGCGAGTCGGGCGAGTTGGTTGAGCGCCACTTTCAGTTGGCTCGCCACCGTGGTGACGTCTTCGGTTAACACCAATTGCAAGGCGCTGCTGACCTCTTGCAAAATTTTCGGCAATTTGTCGAGCCAGCGCAGACTCGTGACATCCATCGCGCTGCTAAATTGGTCCAAGGCAACCGCGGGAAGATGGTGGCCTTCGTCAAACACCACCAAACAATTGTCGAGCTCAGGCAGGGTTTTCATTCCCAAAGAAGCGAGCACCAAATCATGGTTGGCGACGATCACATGGGCTTCAGAGAGTTTGGTGCGCGCGTTGTAGTAACTGCATTCGCGGTACCGTGGGCAATGGCGGGCCGTGCAGGTATGGCGCTCTGCTGCCACAGTGGCCCAGTCGCTCAGCTCAGGTGCATCATGGAGGCTATCGCGGTCGCCATCCCAGCGCGCGTTAGCCAGAAGTTGGGCCATGTGTTCGTACATGCGGGTGCGGCGCTCTTCTAAGGCTTCTTGGCTGGCCGTTGCCAACGCTGCCGTGGGGAACGCTTCTTCAAACATATCTTCTTCAACACCGCCTACACCGACCAGACGTTCGAGTTTGACCTTGCAAACATAACGGCCGCGGCCTTTCGCTAAAGCATAAAGAAAGGGCTGCTCCATCACTGCGGCCAGCGCAGGGAGGTCTTTTTGCATGAGCTGCTCTTGCAGTGCTACGGTGGCAGTGGAGATCACCACCCGCGTTTTTCGCTCCAAGGCCATGGCTATGGCGGTGCTGGCATACGCGGCTGATTTGCCCACGCCCGTTCCCGCTTGAATCACTGCAATGGCTTTGCGGGGCTGGTCGGCGTCGCCCAAATCGGCGTGGCTGAGCGTTTGTGCGATGCACTGCGCCATGGCGTGTTGCCCGGGGCGAATACGAAAACCCGCGGTGCTGCCTACGACGTTGTCAAACGTCTGTAGGGCACGGTGTTCAAGTTGGGAGGCGAGGGTGGAAACGGGAAGAGAGGTCAAGCGGGACGGTACACATCAGACGGGAGGGGTGAATATACCGCTTACTTGAAGCCGACGCGGTCCAACATCTGCTGGACCTTGATTTGGTTCATCCCAACGATGCGAATCGGTAAGAGCTCGCTTTTGAAACTGCCGCCCGCCATGGCTTGAAGGGCAGGGTTGTCTAGCTTGAGACCTTGCACCACGGGCCACTCGTTGTTGCCGTTAGCAAAGTGGTTTTGTGCTGCAGGGCTGATGAGGTATTCCAAAAACTTCACGGCATTGGCTTGGTTCTTGGAATAACGCGCGACTGCACCACCGGCCACGTTCACATGCGTGCCCCAGCTTTCTTGGTTCGGAAACACCACGCCCACGCGCTCCATAAGTGCTATGTCGGCATGGTTGGTAGAGCGCATCAAGCGCGCCAAATAATAGGTGTTGGTCACGGCAATGCCGCATTCGCCACTGGCCACCGCTTTGATTTGGTCGGTGTCGCCGCCTTTGGGGGCGCGTGCCATGTTGTCGACCATGCCTTTGAGCCACAGCTCGGTCTTATCAGCACCCAGGTGTTCGGTCATTGCGCCAAACAGGCTCAGGTTGTAGGGGTGGGAGCCCGAGCGGATGCACAGCTTGCCTTTGTTCTTGGGGTCGGCCAATTCTTCGTAAGTGTCTACGTCGACCTTGTTGATCTTGCGCTTGTCGTAGACCACCACGCGCGCACGGGTGGACAGACCAAACCACGCTGTTCCAAGCTCGGTGGGTTTGGAGCGCAGTTGGGTAGGAATGGCTGCTTCCAAAGTTTTGGACTTGACGGGCAGGAACAGGCCGTCCACCTCGCCGCGCCACAAGCGGGCGGCATCGACCAGCAAGATCAGGTCTGCGGGTGAGGCGCTGCCTTCGGCCTTCAGGCGGGTGATGATGCCCGCGTCATCGGAGTCGACGCGGTTGATTTTGATACCCGTGGCTTTGGTGAAGTCGCTGTAAAGCAATTCGTCGGTGGGGTAGTGGCGGGCGGAGTACAGGTTGATGACGTGATCATCGGCCAGGACCGATGTGCTGAACAAGCCTGCAGTCACTGCATAAAAGGCCAATGAAAAAACAGTGAGGTTGCGGCGCATGAAGCGACTCCAAGTTAAAAATCTTGGATGCAGTATAGATCAAATGCGAATCATTATCATTTGAGATGGCCTCAAAGCCCTTGCCAAGGGCGCAGTATTTGCCACCTGCGTTCAGTTGCGGCGCAGCGTTCGGCTCAGCAAAATGACCGGCAGCAAACTCACCAGCACCAAGGCCAAGGAGGGCAAAGCGGCCTCGCCTAAGCGCTCGTCGCGGGCCAGTTGGTAGGCCATGACGGCCAGGGTATCGGTGTTGAAAGGGCGCAGCACCAAGGTGGCAGGGAGCTCTTTCATCACATCCACCAGCACCAGCAGCGTGGCCACTGCCAAGGGCTTTTTGAGCAAAGGCCAATGCACACGCCGCAGCAGCGCAAAACCTGAAGTGCCCAGCATGCGGGCGCTGTCGTCGAGGGAAGCTGGCACACGCGCATAGCCGCTTTGCACCGATTGCAAAGCCACAGCGACAAAGCGCACCAGATACGCCCACACCAAACCCATCACCGTGGCGGTAAGCCAAAATCCCGCGCCCGACTGCGGCCATGTGGCTTGCACCCAGCCCACCGGAATCAGCAAGCCCACCACAATCACCGCGCCTGGTACGGCGTAGCCCAGGCCCACCACACCCATCACTTGGCGCGTCAGCCAGTTGGGATGTAAGCGGGCTTGTGCAGCGAGCAGCAATGCAGCGCCCACAGCGAGCAATGCGGTGATTCCACCCAAGGACACACTGTTGATAGACCATTGCAAAAACCGGGCCCAAGGCAAATCCATCAGGCCATCGCCTTGCAGCAAGGCGCGCAACATAAATAGCACGGGCAACACGAAACCGAACAGTACAGGCAGAACGCACAGCGTCCACGCCAGCGCGGCAGACAACCCCCGTAAGCGCAACGCTTGCGACTCGCTGCCATGGCGGTCCACGCTGGTGATAGAAAAACGCAAACGCGATTGGGCGCGTTGTTCAGTCGCCAACAAAACCACGACCACGAGCAAAAGAAAAGTGGCCAGCTGGGCTGCAGCGATTCGGTTGTCCATCACCAACCACGCTTTGTAAATACCAGCGGTAAAGGTTTGAATGCCAAAGTAGCTTGACACACCAAAGTCAGCCAGCGTTTCCATCAAGGCCAAGGCCGTACCTGCGGCAATGGCAGGG
>JAIPDD010000040.1 GCA_021737875.1 Sulfuritalea sp. | reverse complement strand
ATCTGCCACGCCTGATTGGTGTGTTTGCAGCCATTTTGTGCTCCTTCACCTATGTGGTTGCGCAGATTTATGGTGTGGGCCTGATCACGACACGCTTAACCGGCCTGGCGTTTGAAGTGGGAATTTTTGCTGGCTTGGCCGGTATTTTGGTTTGCTCGTTCCTCGGTGGGATGCGCGCTGTTACCTGGACCCAGGTCGCACAGTACGTGATTTTGATCATCGCCTATTTGATGCCCGTGGTCTGGCTGTCGGTCAAGCACACCGGCGTTCCCATACCCCAGGTTGTCTACGGCTACACGCTGGAAAAGGTCACAGCTAAAGAAGAGCTGTTGCTGGTTGACCCCAAGGAGCTGGAAGTCCGCGCGATTTTCAAGGCGCGTTCTGACGCTGCAGTCGAGAAGCTCAAAGACGTGCCTGCCTCTATGGCTGCTGACAAAGCGGCTGCCATCAAGAAAGTTGACGATCTGAAAGCCGCAAATGGACCGCTGGCGGACATCCAGGCCGCAGAGAAAGCGTTGGCAGGATTGCCCGTGGATGAGGTAGCCGCCAAGGCCGCCTACACTGCGGCGCGTACATCCAATGCTGCCAAATCTGCGCCACCGATTCGCCACGCCCAACCGTTCCCTGGCAAAGATGAAGCGGCGCAAGACATCTCACGCAAGAACTTCATGGCACTGGTCTTCTGTCTGATGATCGGAACTGCGGCACTGCCACACATTCTGATGCGTTACTACACGGTACCTTCAGTGCGTGAAGCACGTGAGTCGGTGAGCTGGTCGCTGTTCTTTATCTTCTTGCTCTACTTTACGGCCCCCGCGCTGGCGGTGTTGGCCAAATTTGAGGTCTACACCTTACTGGTCGGTACACCCTTTGCCAGTCTGCCGGAGTGGATAGCACGCTGGAGCGCGGTAGATGCCTCCCTGCTGTCAGTGGTGGATATCAACAAAGACGGCATTTTGCAATTGGCTGAACTCTCGATTGGTGGCGACATCATCGTGTTGGCTACGCCTGAAATTGGTGGCTTGCCCTATGTTGTGTCGGGCATGGTTGCTGCGGGTGGTTTGGCGGCTGCGTTGTCCACTGCTGATGGCCTGCTGTTGACGATTGCCAACGCGCTGTCCCACGACCTGTACTACAAAGTGATTGATCCCAATGCGTCGACCGCACGTCGTGTGATGGTGTCCAAGATCCTGTTGTTGGTGGTGGCACTGGCTGCTGCGTATGTTGCGGCGCAAAAGCCAGCGGACATTTTGTTCCTGGTGTCGGCGGCGTTCTCATTTGCGGCTGCTGCCTTCTTCCCGGCTCTGACGTTGGGAATCTTCTGGAAGCGCGCCAACAAGTGGGGTGCGTCTCTGGGTATGGTGGCAGGTCTGGGAATCACCTTCTATTACATGGTGACGACCCAACCTTGGCTCTACAAGCTGACCCACGGCGGTGTCACCATTACGCCTGAAATCATCAAGGCCAATACCTGGTGGGATATTGCGCCCATCTCGGCTGGCCTGTTTGGTGTGCCACTGGGCTTTGCGGTGATCATTATCGTGTCGCTGTTGACCAAGGCACCGGGCCGCGACATTCAGGAACTGGTGGAGCACGTGCGCTACCCTAGTCTGGATGGCAAGACCTCTGCCGGCAGTGCTGCACACTGATCGTTTTCTTTAGCAACAAAAAACCCGCCTATTGGCGGGTTTTTTGTTGCGTATCTTTAAATTCCAGGCTTGGTGGTGTTTGATTTATAAAAGGCTTAAAGGGGAAAGGCAGAATTTACGTTGGCCGCTTGCTCCCATTGGAGGCCATCAAACCACGTGCCGTTTTCAAGGTAGTCGCGCAGCATCGGCAATGCGTCGAGTCCCCAGAACACTTTGCCATCGACTTCAAACGCAGGCACGCCAAACACGCCTTGGGCAATCGCACCCTCGCCATGGGCGTTGAGTTCTTGTTTCACCGCCTCACTTTTCGGATCACGAAGAGGGGCAAGGAGCGCGGTGGCTTCTTGCAGTCGTATGGCATCCGCCGCATCCAGGCCACCAACCCATACATGTGCAAACAAGGTTTCGCACACATAGCGGTTGGGCAGCCCTTGCGAATCACAAGCCAGCGCCAAGCGCAAGAGGCCCAAGGGGTTAAACGGGTGTTGTGCCGGGATGTCTAGAGCCACGCCTTGTTGCTGGGCCAGCCACTGCACTTGTCGGTACAGCCAAGCGCGTTGTGATGGGAATTCAGCGGGACCTTTTTTTTGGTAGTGCTTGAGCAAGCCTCCCAAAAAAACGGGCTTGTAGGTCACGGAATAACTCAAACCCAGCAAAGACTGGGGCAAGGCTTTGAACGCGAGGTAGGCATAGGGAGAAATAAAGTCCAGATAAAACGTAATGTGCTTCATGGAAATTGCTCCAAGCGCTGTCCAATCACGCGCCACACCGCGCGTTTGTCGTTGTCTGTGCTGTTGGCCCAGGCACCAATTTCTGGAATGGTGCGCAAACAGCCGATGCATAAAGCGGTGTGGCTGTCCATCTGGCACACCGAAATACAAGGCGAGGGCGGAGCATGCGCTGAAGCGGCGGCTTCCGAGACGCGCGCGGCCAAAAGCCTGCGGTAGGTGACGGTGGGGTCGGCAGGCCGCGCTGGGCGAGCGGGTCGGGTGTTAAGCGCCATGGTGTCTCCGTGCGAACAATGCATTGGCTGCCCTGGATTGGCTGGGGCGTTGTAAAAATTGGCTGATAAACAGGCCAGCGTCAATCAGTTTGTCTAAATCAATGCCGGTATCGATGCCCATGCCATGGAGCATGTAGACCACGTCTTCGGTCGCGACATTTCCTGTAGCGCCTTTGGCGTAGGGGCAACCCCCCAGACCGGCCACCGAGGTGTCAAAGTGGGTCACGCCCATCTGCACAGCCGTGAGGGTATTGGCCAAGGCCTGCCCGTAGGTGTCGTGAAAATGGCCTGAGATGGCGCTTAAGGGGTAATGCACCAACGTGGCTTCGATTGCCGCCTGCACTTTGCGCGGCGTGCCCACGCCAATGGTGTCGGCAACGCCCACGTGCTGGACGCCAATGCCACGCATCAATCCCGCAAGGTAGGCCACGCGCTCTGGCGCCACATCGCCTTCATACGGGCAACCCACGGTGCACGACATCGCCCCGCGAACTGACAGACCGGCAGCCAATGCGGCTTGCACCACGGGGGCAAAACGTTCAATGCTTTCGGCAATAGAGCAATTGATATTTTTTTGGCTAAACGCTTCGCTGGCCGAGCCAAACACCACCACTTCATCCGGTGCAGACTTCAGCGCTGCTTCAAAGCCTTGCAGATTGGGGGTGAGCACCGAATACCGGACGCCCGCTTGGCGTTGGATCCCCGCCATGACCTGCGCGTTATCGGCCATCTGTGGCACCCATTTGGGGCTGACGAAGCTGGTCACTTCAATGTCTTTGACGCCTGCGTCTTGCAAGCGCTGCACCAACTCGATCTTCACTGCCGCAGGAACGGCCTGCTTTTCGTTTTGCAGGCCGTCGCGCGGACCGACGTCGATCAGTTGGACATGCGATGGAAGTGACATAAATGGTTTGTAGGTTTCAAAAATTCAATAGCCTTTGTGCACATCCACAATACCTTCTATCGCTTGGCTTTGCTCCAGTGCGGCCAATTTACGGGCAATTTGGGCAATGGTGACATCACGCAAGGTTTGCGCTGCGGTGTGCGGCGTGAGGGTGATTTTGGGATGGTTCCAAAACGGATGGGCAGCAGGCAAAGGCTCGGTGCGAAACACGTCGAGTGTGGCGCCTGCCAGGTGGCCACTGGCCAGTAAGTGCAGGAGGTCGTCTTCGACCAGATGGCGTCCGCGTGCCACGTTGATGACGTAGGCGCCCGGTTGCAATTGCGACAGGGTGGTGCGGTTCAAAATATTTTCGGTCTCGGGCGTGAGCGGAAGCAGGTTCACCAGGACCCGGGTGGATGCTAAAAATTCTGGCAGTTCGTTTGTCCCGCTGAAGCAGCGTACGCCATCCTTGCTTTTGGGGCTTCGGCTCCAGCCGTGCACCGGAAACTCAAAGTGCGCAACCGCCTTGGCGACGCGCGACCCCAAGACGCCCATGCCCAAAATGCCCACGGGAAAACTCGCGCGTGGCAGGGGCTCGCGAAACGTCCATTGGCCTGCTTGCATATGGGCGCTATGGATATCGAATTCTCGGGTGTGGCGAATCAGCGCGTGGCACACGTACTCTGCCATTTGGACGGCCATGCCGGCATCGTCTAAGCGCACGATGCGGGTGTGCGGGGAAATGCGTTTTTCCAATAAGGCGTCGACGCCAGCGCCGATATTAAAAACAGCCTTCAGTCCTGTTTGTTGGTCGAAAAACATTTGGGGCGGCGCCCACACCACCGCGTAATCCGCCGGCGCGTCGCCGTCTTGCCAAACGCTGACGTGCGCTTGTGGAAAAGCCACACGCAATGCATCCAGCCAGGCTGGGGCATCGGTGTCGGCGCAACAAAAGGTAATTCGCATGGTCAGAACGGGTGGTAAAACCGTATTGTCCACTAGCCAACGCTAGCAGCGTTTAAGCCGCAGCGATGGCAGGCGCTAGGCGCAAGAGTTCGGCACCTTCGGTCACTTGGTCACCCGGCGCAAACAAGAGTTCTTCAACGGTGCCATCGGTGGGTGCAGCGATGGTGTGCTCCATCTTCATGGCCTCCATCACCGCCAGCGTTTGACCACGGCGAACACCATCCCCCGCCTTCACGGCAAATGACAAAATCTTGCCCGGCATGGGTGCTGTCAATCGGCCCGCTTCGGTATGGGCCTCACCCGCATGCGCGAGTGGGTCGATACAAAGAATCTGAGTCGCTGCGTGCGCCATGAAGACATGGGCAATATCTCCATGGCGGTAGACGTGTGCGGTGTTGCGTTCTTGGCCCCAACGGATATCAAGCGCCCCACCGGGCAGAACGTGAACCTGCAACTCCGCTGACTTTCCACCGCAGTCCAGCTGTGCAAGCGCATGGCGCTGGGGTGTCCAGCGGGCGACGTGGGCTTGGCCATGAAATTCAAAATGAAAGCTGCGGGTGGATTGCCCATGCGATGTCCAGCTGTCGGTGGCGCTCCAGGGATCGCAGTTGAGACTGCTTTGGAATTCACCATGCAACTGTTGTGCAACAGCGCACGCCCCCGCCCACGCCAGGCCGACTTTTTCTTGGTCAAAGAGCTGCTTTGCTTCGCGCGCAATCAATGCGGTATCTAGCTGGGCGGTGGCAAAAGAAGCAGTGTGGATGGCATGGCGCAAAAACTGCACATTGGTGGTCAGGCCTGCGATATGCGTTTGCGCCAATGCCGCATCCATGCGGCTGAGCGCCTCCTCGCGGGTGTCCCCATGGACGATCAGCTTGGCAACCATAGAGTCATAAAACGGGCTGATGGCATCGCCCGCGCGCACGCCGGCATCGATACGCACCGCGTTATCGGCGCGGGTGAAGCTACTGTGAACAGGCAAGCCCATGGTCAACAAACGTCCGGTTGCAGGTAAAAACTGCTTGTCTGGGTTTTCAGCGCAAATCCGCGCTTCAATGGCGTACCCGTGTATTTGCAACTGGTCTTGGCGCAAGGGCAAGGCTTCCCCACATGCCACCCGCAGCTGCCACTCCACGAGGTCCAGGCCGGTGATGGCTTCAGTCACCGGGTGCTCGACTTGCAAGCGGGTATTCATTTCCATAAAGTAAAAAGCACCCACACCGCAGGGGCCACCTGCGTGGGCGCTGGGGGTGGCTTCGACAATAAATTCGACCGTGCCCGCTCCCACGTAATTCACAGCGCGGGCCGCAGCGATGGCCGCTTGGCCCATTTGTTCGCGGATGGCTGGTGTCATTCCAGGCGCGGGCGCCTCTTCCAATACTTTTTGGTGGCGGCGTTGCACCGAACAATCGCGTTCGAACAAGTACACATAGTTGCCCAAAGTGTCGCCAAAGATTTGAATTTCAATGTGGCGCGGGCGTTGGACGTATTTTTCAATCAATACCGCATCGTCTCCAAAACTGCTGCTGGCTTCACGTTTGCACGAGGCCAAAGCAGCGGCAAAGTCTTCAGACTTGTCGACTGTGCGCATGCCTTTGCCGCCGCCGCCTGCGCTGGCTTTGATCAAAACGGGGTAGCCCATGGCATCGGCTTCGCGTTGCAACAAAGCGGGGTCTTGGTTTTCGCCGTGGTAGCCGGGCACCAAGGGAACGCCGGAGTGTTCCATCAGCTGTTTGGACTGCGCTTTGAGGCCCATGGCACGAATCGCCGCCGGTGTGGGGCCAATAAAAACCAAACCGGCGTCCGCGCAGGCTTGGGCAAACGCATCGTTCTCGCTTAAAAAACCATAGCCGGGATGAATGGCTTGCGCGCCGCTGGCAAGCGCAGCCGCAATGATTTTTTCCCAACACAAGTAGCTGTCTTTGGGGGCGCTTGCGCCAATAGCCATGGCTTGGTCACACGCATAGACATGCTTGGCCTGCGCATCTGCATCCGAATAAACCGCAACCGTTTGAATTCCCATGCGCCTGGCGGTGGCGGCAACCCGGCAGGCAATTTCGCCACGGTTGGCAATGAGTATTTTGGTGAACATAAAGAAGGCTTTCTGGAAAGAGGTGTGCGATTCTGGGATGGGGCGTTACATCCGAAACAAACCAAATTGGGTATCTGCAATGGGGGCGTTGCGCGAGGCGCTCAGGCCTAAAGCCAAAACCCGGCGGGTATCGGCGGGGTCAATGATGCCGTCATCCCACAAGCGTGCGGTTGCAAAGTAGGGGTGGCCTTGGGTTTCGTACTGGGCGCGCAATGGGGTTTTGAATGCCTCTTCTTCCTCGGCGCTCCAGTTCCCCCCTTTGGCTTCGATGCCATCGCGTTTGACTGTTGCCAACACGCTCGCCGCTTGTTCGCCGCCCATGACACTGATGCGCGCGTTGGGCCACATCCATAAAAAGCGGGGGCTAAAGGCGCGCCCGCACATGCCGTAGTTGCCCGCGCCAAAGCTGCCGCCAATGATGATGGTGAATTTGGGAACTGCCGCGGTAGCCACGGCGGTCACCATCTTGGCGCCGTTGCGGGCGATGCCTTCGTTTTCGTACTTTCGCCCGACCATGAAGCCGGTGATGTTTTGCAGAAAAACCAAAGGGATTTTGCGTTGGCAGCACAGCTCAATAAAGTGTGCGCCTTTGAGTGCAGACTCACTGAACAAAATGCCGTTGTTGGCGATGATGCCCACGGCCATGCCCTCAATGTGCGCAAAACCGCACACCAGGGTCGCGCCAAAACGCGGCTTGAATTCGTGGAAGGTGCTGCCGTCAACGATGCGGGCGATGATTTCTCGCACATCAAAAGGCTTGCGGGTATCGGTTGGAATCACGCCATACAAATCCTGGGCGGGAAAAAGCGGTGGCGCAGGCGGTTGGTCAGTGACCGCGGCTTTGTGGTGGTTCAAATGGGCGACCGCTTCGCGCGCCAAAGCCAGCGCATGCAAGTCGTTGTGTGCAAGGTGGTCGGCCACGCCAGACAAGCGCGTGTGCACATCGCCGCCCCCTAAGTCTTCGGCGCTGACCACCTCGCCCGTGGCAGCTTTGACCAAGGGCGGGCCGCCCAAAAAGATCGTGCCCTGGTTTTTGACAATGATGGTCTCGTCGCTCATCGCGGGTACGTATGCGCCACCTGCCGTGCAGGAGCCCATCACCACCGCGATTTGCGCAATGCCCTGCGCGCTCATATTGGCTTGGTTAAAGAAGATGCGGCCAAAGTGATCACGGTCGGGGAACACCTCATCTTGGTTGGGAAGGTTGGCGCCACCGGAGTCCACCAAGTAAATGCAAGGAAGGCGGTTTTGTTGCGCGACTTCTTGGGCTCGCAAATGTTTTTTAACCGTCATGGGGTAATACGTTCCGCCTTTGACCGTGGCGTCATTGCACACCACCATGCAGTCCACGCCGCTGACCCGTCCAATGCCGGCTATCAGACCCGCGCTGGGCGCATCGTTGTTGTACAAGCCCCAAGCTGCCAAGGGGGCGAGCTCTAAAAAAGGCGTTCCCGGGTCGAGCAGCAGCTGCACGCGCTCGCGCGGCAGCAGTTTCCCGCGCGCCGTGTGTTTGGCCCGCGCTGCCTCGCCGCCGCCCATGGCCACTTGCGCCGTGTGGCGGTTCAAATCATCCACCAAGGCCTGCATGGCGGCGGCATTGGCTTGAAACTCTGCGGATCGGGCGTTGAGCTGGGTTGGTAAAAGTGGCATGGAAAGACCTTTAAGGTTGAAGCACAAGGGTAGAGTCTTATGCGGCTTAGGCTGTGCCACAATGGTTGCAAATACTGCCAAACTGAAAGCAAAATTTCGAGACACTATGCTGCTTGCTTCTCCTGTCCCCGCTTTGGCCAAGGCACAGACACCTGTCGCTTTTGTGAATGCTATTTTGGAGGCCTACCAACGCCGCGCGATCGATCCCTTAAGCCTGCTAGAAAAGTCACAAATCGAGCCTGACATTCTGAAAAACGCCGGCGCACGGATTACTGCCTTGCAAATGGAGGCGGTGTCGGGTTTGGCCATGCGCGAACTCGATGACGAGGCTTTGGGCTGGTTTAACCGGCGCTTGCCCTGGGGCAGTTACGGCATGTTGGTGCGGGCTTCGCTCTCAGCGCCGACCCTGGGCGTGGCGATGCAACGGTGGTGCCGACACCATGGCTTACTCACGGACAGCATTGGCATCACCTTGACGCAAAGCGATGGCTTGGCGTCTTTACAAATTGAAGAACGCAGCGATCTGGGAGCCCTGCGCGAGTTTTGCTTGGTGTCCGTGTTGCGCAACGCCTTGGGCGTGGCCTGTTGGTTGTCGGATTCGCGGATTTCTTTGCGCACAACGCGCTTGCGTTTTGCAGCGCCTGCACACCACGCGAGTTACCAGGTGCTGTTTGAAGGGGAAACGGTTTTTGGCGCAGAGACCAATGGTGTGCAATTTGATGCCCGCTATTTGGATTTGCCGATTCGCCGCGATGAAGCGGCCTTGCAAACCATGTTGCAACGGGCTTTGCTTTTGACCGTACGGCCTTACCGGCGCGATCGCTTATTGGTCGAGAAAGTCAAGCATGCGCTGGCCCACCATCCCGAGCACAGCCGCAACGCAGACGACTTGGCCACGCACCTCCACCTCTCTGCGCGAACCCTGCATCGCCAGTTGAAAGACGAAGGTGCGTCACTGCAACAACTCAAAGACGCGGTGCGACGTGATGTGGCGGTCGCGCAGTTGCAACGCAGCAAGCGCCCGATCAAACAGATCGCAGCCTTGGCAGGTTTTCAAAACGAAAAAAGCTTTAGCCGTGCGTTCAAAACCTGGACGGGGCAAACGCCAGAAGCTTTTCGCTCTCGCGATGCTTCTTCTCAGTGACTCTTGCGCGCTACGCTTTCTGCTTTGTGTTGGTCTAAAGTGACCATGGGAGCCTGGTCCTTTTTCCAGGCGGCAAAACCGCCGTCGATGTGGGCCACGTTGGTCATTCCCATGTCCTGCAAAGTTTTGGTGGCCAAGGCACTGCGCCAACCTGCGCCACAAAACAGAATGAACTCCTTGCTCTCATCGGCAAAGACTGCTTTGAAATACGGCGAGGCCGGATCAACCCAAAACTCAAGCATGCCGCGCGGAGCCAGCAATGCGCCTGGCAGTGTTCCCTCGCGCTCCAATTCGCGCGGGTCTCGGATGTCTACGATTTGAACCGTGGGGTCGCTTAAGCGGGCACGGACTTGACCCACGCTGTAGGTGGTGACCTGGGCCATCGCTTCGTCAACGAGGGCTTGAAACCCTTTGGTGATTGGCATAGAAGTTCTCCGGTGCGGTTGATTTATAAGGCGCGTTGAATGATGATTTTCTGCACGTCGCTGGTGCCTTCGTAAATTTGGCAAACGCGTACATCGCGGTAAATACGCTCAACAGGAAAGTCGCTGACATAGCCGTAGCCGCCCAGGGTTTGGATGGCAACCGTGCAAATTTTTTCCGCCACTTCACTGGCAAACAATTTGGCCATGGCCGCTTCTTTCAGACAGGGGCGTTCGGCATCGCGCAAGGCGGCGGCGTGCCAAATCAGCTGGCGGGCGGCTTCGAGTTGGGTTGCGCATTCGGCCAAGCGAAAGCCAACGGCTTGGTGGTTGAAGATGGCAGTGCCAAAACTTTCGCGTTGTTTGGCGTATGCAATGGCCACTTCGAGTGCGCTGCGCGCCATGCCGATGCTTTGGGCGGCAATGCCAATGCGTCCACCTTCGAGGCCACCGAGCGCAATTTTGTAGCCTTCGCCTTCTGCGCCTATCAAGTTCTCGGCGGGGATGCGGCAGTTGTCGAAACGGATTTGTGCGGTGTCGCTCGAGTGTTGGCCGAGTTTGTCTTCGATGCGGTCGACCACATAACCAGGGGTGTGGGTGGGAACGATGAACGCCCCCATGCCTTTTTTGCCTGCACCTTTGTCCGTGACCGCAATGACGATGGCGACATCGCCGTTTTTGCCGCTGGTGATGAATTGCTTGACGCCGTTAATCACATACGCGTCCCCCTCTTTGACTGCGGTGGTGCGCAAGGACGAGGCATCGGACCCAACATGCGGCTCGGTCAGGCAAAAAGCGCCCAAGAGTTCGCCTTGTGCCAAAGGCGTGAGCCATTGTTTCTTTTGTTGGGCATTGCCGTAGCGCAGCAAGATGGCGTTGACGGGGCAATTGGTCACGCTGATGGCGGTACTGGTGCCGCCGTCCCCCGCTGCAATTTCTTCTAAGACCACTGCCAAACTCAGGTAGTCCAATTGGGCACCACCCCATTCTTCAGGCACACAAATGCCATAAGCACCCAATTGGGCCAAGCCGCGGTGGGCCTCTTTGGGGAAGTGGTGCTGTTTGTCCCATTGCGCCGCATGGGGCCACAGTTGTTCTTGCGAGAATGCGCGAACCGCGTCGCGGATCATTTCTTGGTCGGCGTTGAGTAACATCGCTTGGGCCTAGAGCACTTCAAGAGCGACAGCGGTTGCTTCGCCTCCGCCAATGCAAAGCGTTGCCAAACCTTTTTTCAAGCCACGGGCCTTGAGCGCGTGGATCAGTGTGACCATGATGCGGGCACCGGACGCACCGATGGGGTGACCCAGCGCACACGCACCACCGTTCACATTGACCTTGTCATGCGGCACATTCAACTCTTTCATGAGCGCCATCGGTACCACCGCAAAGGCCTCATTGATTTCCCATAAATCGACATCAGCTACCGACCAGCCCGCTTTGGATAAGGCTTTTTGTGTGGCGCCCACAGGAGCGGTGGCGAACCACTCAGGCTCTTGGGCGTGGGTGGCGTGGCTGACGATGCGGGCCAGGGGCTTGCAACCCAGCTTGGCAGCGGTGCTTTCGCGCATGAGCACCATGGAGGCGGCACCGTCGTTGATAGACGAACTGCTCGCGGCGGTGATGGTACCGTCTTTCTTGAACGCGGGTTTGAGGCTACTGATCTTGTCGAGTTTGACTTTGCCCGGGCCTTCGTCGATGGACACCACGCGCTCACCACTGCGGTCTTTCACCGTCATGGGCGTGATCTCAGCAGCAAATGCGCCCGACGCGGTCGCAGCCTTGGCGCGCTCTACGCTGGTGGTGGCAAAGTGGTCTTGCTCGGCGCGGGTGAAGTTGTATTTGGCAGCGCAGTCTTCGCCAAAAGTGCCCATGCTGCGACCGGCTTCGTAGGCGTCTTCCAGACCATCGAGCATCATGTGGTCGTAAATTTTGTCGTGGCCCATGCGGTAGCCGCCACGGCCTTTGAGCATGAGGTAGGGCGCATTGGTCATGCTCTCCATGCCGCCGGCCACCAGCACATCGTGCGAACCGGCCACCAGCATGTCGTGCGCGAACATGGCCGCGCGCATACCGGAGCCGCACATTTTGGACAGGGTCACCGCGCCAGCGCTTTTGGGCAGGCCACCCTTGAAGGCTGCTTGGCGCGCCGGCGCTTGTCCTTGGCCTGCCATAAGGCAATTGCCAAACAACACTTCAGTCACGAGCTCGGGATTGATGCCGGCGCGCTCGACTGCGGCCTTGATCGCTGCGCCCCCCAGATCGTGGGCCAACAGACTGGCAAAGTCACTTTGGAAACTTCCCATCGGGGTGCGCGCAGCGCTGACAATCACAATCGGGTCGTTCATGGCAATGGCTTTCTGAAGAGGATAAAAACTAAGTGGGGGCAAACCGTTTTTCACGGTCGTAGGGGAAAACGTCGTGCACATAGCCTTGGGCGATGCGGTCTTTGTGGCCCTGCCAGAAGGCGACGTCGAGCAAGTCGGCGTGGTGTTTCATGAAAACGCCACGCACGGCCGGGTTGCCTAACAAGAAGGGCGCAAAGGTTTCTGGAAAAACGTCTTTGGGGCCAACGCTGTACCAAACCTCGCCCGACATTTCTTCTTCCTCGTTGCGCGGCAGGGGCACCTTGCGGAAGTTGCAATCGGTGATGTATTCAATCTCGTCGTAGTCGTAAAACACCACTTTGCCGTGGCGTGTGATACCAAAATTTTTCCACAGCATGTCGCCTGGAAAAATATTGGCAGCGACCAAGTCTTTGATGGCGTTGCCGTACTCAATCACCCCGCGCTCAATTTGTGCGCTGGCCTCTTGGGCAGCTAAATTGGCATCAGGCTTCATCCCGCCTGCATCAAAAGCCTCTTGAAGGTAGATATTGAGAGGAATCATGCGCCGCTCGATATAGACGTGTTTGACGATCACCTCGGTTTTTCCGTCTCCGTCTTTGTCGATAATTTCCAACTGACTCGGTGCAAATTTTTCAATCTCTTCAATCAATGCATCGTCAAACCGATCGCGCGGAAACCCGACTTCGCTGTATTCCAAGGTATCAGCCATCCGACCCACCCGGTCGTGCTGCTTCACCAATAAATACTTGCCCTTGATCTGCTCGCGGCTGGTGTCTTTGGGCGGCGGATAAAAGTCTTTGATGACTTTGAAAACATAAGGAAAACTCGGTAAATCAAACACCAGCATCACCATCCCTTTGATACCGGGCGCGATGCGAAATTTGTCGGTCGAGTGGCGCAGGTGGTGCAGAAAGTCGCGGTAAAAAAGCGTCTTGCCTTGTTTGGCCAGGCCCAGTGCGTTGTAGATTTCATTGCGCGGTTTGCGCGGCATCATGCTGCGCAAAAATTGGACATAGGCCGACGGTATTTCCATGTCGACCATGAAATAGGCCCGGGCAAAACTAAACAACATCAGCAAGTCGTCTTCGCCAAACAGCGCAGCATCAATCACCAGCTTTTCTGATTTATGGTGAAGAACAGGCAATGCGAAAGGAAACTCATTGAAACCATTGATTAATTTTCCAACAACGTAACACCCTTTGTTGCGAAAAAACAGACCGGACAAAACCTGTATTTGAAAGTTGGCGCGCAATTTCGCATCACCCAGGCGTCGAGACATCGCTTCTGCCACACGGACCGCGTCGCGCGGCAAATTTTCAAAATCTTTTTGTAAATCAAAATCACGCAGTAGATTTTCAAATACTGCAGCCATCGTTTCCCGACTCGGGTAGTACGACCGGTACGTGGGCTTGGATTGGGCTTCGCTGTTTTCTATGTACTCGGTGCTGACCGCGGGTCGGACAAAAATAAAGTCGTTTTGAAAATACGAGCGATGCAAAATTTTGGTGGTGACTGAGTTGAAAAATGTTTCCGCCAACTCCGGTTGGTGGTGGTCTACCAGTAGCCCGATGTAATGCAACTTCACTTGCTGCCACACATCCATGGCCTGCTCGCCGGCTTTGAACTCGCGCTCTAAGCGCCCTGAACACTCCAAGACCCGCAAATCGTAAAACTCAATGCGCTCGCGCTGTGCCCGCTGTTGGCCATGCCAGTCGGCTACTTCAAAACGGTGCTTGGCACGAGCTGACTCAGTTCTGAAAAGTTGGTAATGCCGGTTAAAGCCATCCATCATGGCCTTGGCGATTTCGTAGGCCAGCGTCGAGTCCAGTCGGGTGGGAAACATCGCCAATCCTATCGGGGCGTGCGCCCAATGGCTGCAACGGCTTCGCGGTAAATCGATTCAATGCCGTCATTGCCTGTGATGCGCATATGCAAATTTTGTAGCAAGCCGTCGTGCAATCCGTAGACGCAACCGTGCAGCGTCACGTCTTGGCCCCGCGACCACGCATCTTGCAAAACTGTACTTTGAGCCACATTGAGAACTTGTTCAACGGCATTGAGTTCACAAAGAATATTCGCACGGGCATTTTCCGGTGCCGCTTCGATCATAGTGCGGTGGTGGTCGCGCACGTCTTGGATATGGCGCAACCAGTTATCAGCCAAGCCAATACGCGCACCCTCCAAAGCAGCCTGAACGCCGGAACAGCCGTAGTGCCCTACCACCATGACGTCTTTGACTTGCAGTCTTTCCACGGCAAACTGAATCGTCGACAGGGCATTCAAATCCGAGTGCACCACCACATTGGCCACATTGCGGTGGACAAAAATTTCACCCGGCGCTAAACCAATAATTTCATTGGCAGGAACGCGGCTGTCGGAGCAACCGATCCACATGTAGCGCGGTTTTTGTTGGCTAAGAAGGCTGGTAAAAAAACCGGGCCGGCTGCGTTCCATTTCAGCCGCCCAGTTGCGGTTGCGGGCAAAGAGATCGTTGAGGTCAGACATGGTGATAAAAAAAATAAAAAAAATAATTGTGCAGGAGGCATACAAGACCCTACTTTCGCAAGGCGCTGCGGACTGTCCAATCCAACAGTCCTATGCGGGCCCGCTCTTGTTGGTCGTCTTTGGCATTGAATTCGCATTGACTTTTTGGCGCAAGGTCTCCACTGCAAACAAACGATGCAGGATTACCGAGCTGCCACATGCCCTGGGCATTGCGTGCTTCGCCGGTAAAAAATAAAGTGCGTGGCGCATCCATCGGATCGTTGTTTGGGGATGCTAGCAAGTTGCGCCCCGAGTTGATGTAAGGACCGTCAATTCCAACCAAAGGCAGCAGCGTAGGAAACATATCGCGGTGACTCGCAGGGAGGGCGCGTTGCTTCCCGCACTGTAATCCTTCTCCCCAAATCACGAACGGAACCTGGCGCACCAAGTGTCTGCGCTCAGGCTGCGCATAGACGCCAAACGAGCGTACATTGTGGTCGCCAGTCGCAGCGACCACCGTATGCGAAGCCATGGATCCATTTTGAACGTCTTGAACAAAGGCGCCCAGCAAGTCAGTGGCGTAGTGGTAGGTGTCTAAATTAGGCAACAAGGTATCCGAATTGGTCTCGCCTTTCCACAGGGCCATATCGCGGGGTACGCGCTGGTAGTCGCTGGGCAAATCGTAGGGCGGATGGTTGGTCGAAGTCAGGACGAATACAAAAAGCGGTTGGTCTTTGGCTTGCGTTGCGAGTCGGGTTTTTAAGTATTTAAAAACATAGCTATCCCATACACCCCAAATTCCAAGCGTGGCTTCAGGGTACATTTCTTTGAGTGTGTTGGCATCCACCACTTCGTCAAAGCCTTGGACCTTGAGTACGCGGTTGAGGTCGCGCCAGCCTGATCGC
Organism: Sulfuritalea sp.; assembly: GCA_021737875.1. GTDB lineage: Bacteria > Pseudomonadota > Gammaproteobacteria > Burkholderiales > Burkholderiaceae_C > Allorhodoferax. The sequence continues at coordinate 969 of JAIPDD010000040.1, read as the reverse complement.
ACCGAGGAGACAAAAAGTGTTTGGTAGCCAGCGTCGCGGGCAATCTTTGCCAAGGCCCAGGGAATGGGCTTGCGCCCTACATCGCCCATGGTCAGCGGTGTGATGGGCGTAGAAAATAAGATGGCTTCAATCGACGGGTGGGTTCCTCCATGGGCTGAATCGAAATTGCTGAAGTGGCACGCCTTGTTCAAAGTAGGTGCCATACGGCCTACCACGTCAAACTGCGCAGACTGGTAGCGCATCGGTTCTGCACTCCAGGACTCCATTAAAAAAAACAACAAATTTTTCTTCTCTGTCCCTGTGGGTAGGGCTGCGCGGGTGGATAGTGCCTTGCGCACGGCGTCCTCATTGTCATGGGGCAGGCCCAACACGTCTGCTGCTGCCAAAGCAGACTGAAAACCCATATTGCGCAAGCCTAAAAGCGGGTCTTGGAGATTCTGTGTCTCTTTGCGGCTGTCCCACGCGTATTTCAGGGAAATCACCCCGTTTGGAACCATGTCGTTTAAAAATTGCGAGGTGGTGACCGTCAGGTGTTGGCGCTGCAAGGCCATTTCGCGAAGCGTTCCTTTGCCCGCAAAGAGCAAGGCAAAAAACACCAAAAAAACCGCAAGAAGACGGGTGATCCAATGGTGCGATTGCAATACCCGTTCGGGTTGAATACGGCGCGCTAAGTGGCGGTGAAAAGCGACGGAGGCCAGCGTGAGAAGACCGCCAAGAACCAGGGTCGGGATGACGGGAAAATCACGCCAAATGGTATAAAAAACGGCTTGGGTATCGTCTTCCATCACGCCAAATACCAGCGAATCAATCGGCGTTTTGTAAAAGCCAAAGTAGTGCAAGTTCACCAACGAGGCCATGACATAGACAAAGGAAACTGCGGCCGCTAAGCGGGTATTTGTTTTCCCTGACACCCAAGGCAGAACCAACAGGAGAAGAACACCAGCGATGGCGCTGACTTTCAAGTCAAAT
>JAIPDD010000039.1 GCA_021737875.1 Sulfuritalea sp. | reverse complement strand
GATGGCCATGAACTCGCCGCGACCTTGGCCAAGCTGGATGCGAAAAAAACCTTGTTTTTGATCGCCAGCAAAACCTTCACGACGATAGAAACCATGGCCAACGCGCAATCGGCCAAGCGGTGGTTTATGCAGCAGGGGCAAACCGATACGGCCCGCCACTTTGCCGCACTCACCACCAATGTGGCTGCAGCCAAGGCCTTTGGTATTGAGACCACGTTTGGTTTTTGGGATTGGGTGGGCGGAAGGTATTCCGTGTGGTCTGCCATCGGCTTGCCTTTAGCGATTGCCCTTGGCGCCCAGGGTTTTCGTGATTTTTTGGCGGGTGCACATGCCATGGACGAACACTTTCGAAGCAGCCCCATCGAAGTCAACTTGCCTATGCGCTTGGGGCTCTTAGATGTGTGGTACCGCAACTTCCATGGCTTTACCAGCCGCTCGATTGCGCCCTACCACAGCGCTTTGCGCCGCCTGCCTGCCTATTTGCAGCAGCTCGAGATGGAGAGCAACGGCAAGCGCGTAGACGCTGCGGGCGCGGCTTTGCCCTTTGGAACATCGCCCGTTTTGTGGGGGGAGGCAGGTACCAACGGACAACACGCCTACTTTCAAATGCTGCACCAAGGCACCGACGTGGTTCCCATGGAATTTGTGGCGGTTAAAAAACCACGCCACACCTTGGAGGCCCACCATCCCTTGCTCCTGGCCAATGCCTTGGCCCAAGCCCAAGCCTTGATGGTGGGGCAAGCCGATGCCCAGGGCCACCAGGACTTTCCCGGCAACCGCCCCAGCACCTTTTTGTTGCTCGACGATTTAACCCCCACCAGCCTGGGCGCATTGATCGCCTTGCAAGAGCACCGCGTCTTTGTCAGCGGGTCGCTGTGGGGCATCAACAGCTTTGACCAATGGGGTGTGGAGCTTGGCAAGGTCTTGGCCAAAGACATCGCCCCACGACTGGAGTCAGGCGACACCACGGGCTTGGACGGATCGACGGCGGGCTTACTGGATTTATTGAGGCGCTAAGCCAGCAAAACCGTTAGGGTTTTGCGAGGGTCGCAGCTTCAGCCCGCGCAGCAAACTCCGCCCGCAAGGCCCGAAGTTTTTCGCGCGGGTCTTCTTTGGTGGTGGCTTGGTCTAGGCCCATTTCGGCAATAAAGCGGCTGGGTGAGGCCGACACCAGTTCGCGGCCTTTTTTGCGGCGCTTGGTCCAACTCACGGCCAAGCTGCGCTGGGCGCGGGTGATACCCACATACATCAGGCGCCGTTCTTCTTGTAAGCGTTCGGCCATGTCTTCATTGGCACTTTCGTCGGCGCGGCTGGTGCCGCCCAGAGCGTCTGCGCCATCGCTCATCTTGAAGGGGAGCATGCCTTCGGTCACACCCACCAACATCACATGGGGCCACTCCAAGCCCTTGGAGGCATGCAGCGTAGAGAGCGTGACCACGTTTTGGTCTTGTTCGCGTTCGCTGATGGTGGAAAGCAGGGCGATGGTTTGCGAAACTTCCAGTAAATTTTTGATCTCGCGGATGTCGGACACACCCGCTGCGTCGACCACTTGGCCGCCACAGCGCTGGGCTATCCAATCGCAAAACTCCATGACATTGCCCCATTTGGCAGCGGCAATTTTTTCACTCTCCTCGCCGTCAAACAAATGTTTTTCGTAGCCAATGTCTTTGAGCCAATCGGTTAAAAAAACGCGGGCGTTCTCAGCGCCTTCGGTGTGGCGGGCGCGAAATTGCAGGTCGTTCACAAAGCGGCCAAATTCATGCAAGCTGCCCAAGGCGCGAGCTGGTAAAACCGAACCTAAGGACGAAGAAAAAAGCGCCTCAAAGAGACTGAGTTTGTAGCGGCTGGCGAAAACGCCCAAGCTGCCCAGGGTTTGGTGGCCTATGCCGCGCTTGGGCGTGGTGACCGCCCGCAAAAAAGCGGGATCGTCATCGTTGTTGGCCCACAGGCGAAACCAGGCGCAAAGATCGCGTATTTCAGCGCGGTCAAAAAAACTTTGGCCGCCCGAGACTTTATAGGGAATATTGGCTTTGCGCAGTGCTTTCTCAAAGGGTTTGGCTTGGTGGTTGGCGCGGTAGAGCACCGCAAAGTCACGCAGCTCTTTGAACTGCGCGCCCGCTTGCGCCAGGGTTCCTTCGACGCGCAGACTTTGGATGCGAGCGACCACCCGTTCGGCCTCGTGCTCCTCGTTGTCCGCATCGACCACGCGCACTGGCTCGCCTTCGCCTAAGTCACTCCACAAATTTTTCGGATACAGCTTGGGGTTGGGGCCGATCACGTTATTGGCAGCCCGCAAGATGGCGGAGGTAGAGCGGTAATTTTGCTCGAGCGTGACGACCTTGAGGCTGGGAAAATCAAGCGGCAATTTTTTAAGGTTGTCGAGCGTAGCGCCGCGCCAGCCGTAAATGGACTGGTCGTCATCGCCCACGGCGGTAAAGCGGGCGTCACCGTCGAGATGGCGCGCGCGGCTGCCATCGGGCTCGCAACCCACCAACAGTTTCAGCATCTCGTACTGGGTGGCATTGGTGTCTTGGTATTCATCGACCAAGACGTGGCCCATCCGTGCTTGCCATGTCGCGCGAACCTCTGGGTGCTCGCGCAGTAATTTCAAAGGCAGGCTGATGAGGTCATCAAAGTCCACGCTTTGGTAGGCCGTTAAGCGCTCTTCGTAGCGCCCCATCACCGCAGCTGCAATGCGTTCACTGTCGTTGCTGGCCACTGCGAGGGCTTCCGCGCCGTTCAAGCCCGCGCTTTTCCAGGCGCTGATGGTCCATTGCCAAGCGCGGGCGGTGGCCGCGTCTGTGGTGCCACCGGCGTCTTTCAAAATGCTGGTGACGTCGTCGGTGTCCAAAATGCTGAACTGGGGTTTGAGACCCAATGCCGCGCCATTGGCACGCAGCATTCGAACGCCCAAAGCGTGAAACGTACAAATCAGCACATCGCTGGCTGCTTTGCCAATCAAGCCTTTGGCGCGTTCGCGCATTTCTGCGGCGGCTTTGTTGGTGAAGGTGATGGCGGCGATGCGCTGCCCTGGCATGCCCATTTGGATCAGGCGGCCAATCTTGTGGGTGATCACGCGGGTTTTTCCAGAGCCTGCGCCTGCAAGAACCAAACAGGGGCCATGCAAGTAATTGACCGCCTCTTGTTGGGCAAGGTTCATGGCGGTAGAGGGGGAGGCAGACATGCGAAGAAGGAAAACCAAAAAATGGCGAAGAAGCCCAGGTGCGGCCTGCATCTTAACGGCTGAGTGGTTTTAGATTTCGCGAGACAATGCACCCTATGCTGCCTATTCTTTCTGTGACCTTTCCCTTTTTTGCTTTGGTGCTGTGTGGCTATCTGGCCGCCCGTCGGGGCCTGTTGCCGCTTGCAGCCATTCCTGGCCTCAACAGCTTTGTGTTGTTCTTTGCCTTGCCGTGCATGTTGTACCGCTTTGGTGCGACCACGCCGATTGCGCAGTTGCTTGATCCCAATGTGGCATTGATGTATTTGTTTTGCGCTTTGGTGATGGTGGCGTTGGTGTTGGTGGTCACCTTGCGCGGTCGCATTGGTTGGAATGACGCTGCATTTGGCGCTTTGGTGGGTGCGTTTCCCAACACCGGCTTTATGGGCGTTCCATTGTTGGTGGCCCTGCTCGGCGCACCCGCTGCAGGCCCAGCGATCGTGACCATTTTGGTAGACATGGTGATCACCACGTCCTTGTGCATTGCCCTTTCGCGTCTTGGCCATAAAGACAACAATGCCACCGAGGGTGCAGGCGATGGAGTGGGTGCAGCACAGGTGAGCCCGGCGCAGGCCGCCAAAAATGCCCTCAAAGGTGTGGCCGCCAATCCCATGCCGTGGGCGATTTTGACGGGGGCCTTGGTCTCGGCATTTCAGTGGCAGCTTTACGCCCCGGTGGCCATGACGGTGGGCTTGCTTGCCGATTCAGCTTCGCCGGTCGCGTTGTTCACAATTGGCGCCGTGTTGGCGCGCTCAAATATGTTGTCTGCCAGCGGCCACGCCCCTGTGGTTCCATGGTCCAGCGTATTACCGGTTGCTGCCATTAAATTGTTTGTGCACCCTTTGGTGGTGTTTGCTGTCGGGTCTGCGGCGATTGCGTGGGGCGTGCCCATCGATGGTTTTGCTTTAACGGTGTTGGTGTTGGTGTCTGCTTTGCCTAGCGCAAGTAATGTGTCGATGTTGGCCGAGCGTTTTGGGGCTGACAACGGGCGCATCGCCCGCATTATTTTGGTGTCCACCGCGGCTGCGTTCTTTACGTTCGCCACAGCGGTGGCCTGGATGACAGGGCGCGGATAGCGGAGCTGGCTTAGATGGCCAGCGGATCCACATCAATAGCCCAGCGAATCAAACCTTTGCACTCGTCTTGCTTGCGGGTTGCGTGCAACACACTTTGCCAGCCATTTAAAAACCGCTGCAAAGCACTGCGCGAAGGGCTCTCTACAAGCATTTGGGCGCGTTCAACATTGGCAACCCGTTGAATACGCATGGGCACCGCCGGGTACAGCGTGATGTCTTGCAAGGCATCTTCCCAGCCTGGCCAAGCCACCATATCGGTTTGGGCGTTTGCGCTGGCCGCATTTAGAAAGGCCTGGGCCGTGTCTTGGCTGCGGGCATCCGCGCGAACCAAGGCTTGAAAACTAAACGGCGGCATCCCCGCTTGGGCTCTGTCGTTCAACTGGCTTTGCGCAAACGCAGGGTAATCGTATTGTTTGAGAGCGGCATACAAGGGGTGCGCGGGCTGAAAGGTTTGGATCCACACTTCGCTGTTGTGTCCCAATGACGCGTCGCGTCCGGCGCGGCCAGCGGCTTGCATCAACAAACTAAAGAGCCGCTCAGGTGCGCGAAAGTCGCTCGAAAAAAGCGCGCCATCGGGGTTGACGGCAGCCACCAAGGTGATGCGTCTGAAGTCATGCCCTTTGGCAATCATCTGCGTTCCCACCAAAACATCGACATCACCGGCATGCACTGCTGCAAGTTGGATTTGCAAGCTGCCTTTGAGGCGCGTGGAGTCGGCATCAATCCGCGCAACCCGCACCGGTTCGCCTTCAGGGAATTGCGGACTTTGCGTCCCGGGGCGGCGAATGTCGGCAAGCAACGCGGCCAGGTGTTCTTCTATTTGTTCGGTGCCTTGGCCGATCGGCGAGATATCGAGGTTGCCGCACGTCGGGCAGGCTCTGGGCACGCGTTCGGTGAAACCGCAGTGGTGGCAGCGCAAGCTGCGGTCAATTTTGTGAAACACGCGAAACGCGCTGCAGTGGGGGCACTCACTTTTCCAGCCGCAGTCAGCGCAATGCAAAACAGGGGCGTAGCCTCTGCGGTTTAAGAACACCATGCACTGCTCGCCGCGCAAGACCCGCTCTTTGATGGCTTCTAGCAAGGGAATGGAAAACACCGCCTTGCGCGGTTGGTGGTTCATGTCCACGCGGCGAATCAAGGGCAGTGCCTGGGTCTCGCTTCCAATGCGGCTAGGCATATGCAAGCGCACGTAGCGCCCACCCTCAGCGCTGGGGCGGCTTTGGTACCAGCTTTCAAGCGAGGGCGTGGCTGATCCTAGGATCACTTTGGCGTCTTCGAGCTTGCCGCGGTAAAGGGCCAAGTCGCGGGCGGAGTAGCGCGCACCTTCGCCGCTTTTGTAGCTGGGGTCGTGCTCTTCGTCCACCACAATCAATTGCAAGTGCGGCATCGAAGCAAAGATCGCCATGCGCGTCCCCAGCACAATACGCGCGTGGCCTTCGTGGGCGGCAAGCCAAGCGTTTAAGCGTTGGGGGTTGGTCATGCCGCTGTGCAGGCTGACCACTGCGTGCTCTCCGTAAAGCGGCGCAAAGCGTTCTCGAAAGCGGCTTTCAAGTTGGGGTGTCAGATTGATCTCTGGAACCATCACCAAAGCCTGCGCCAGCGGGTCACGCTCCAAAAGCGTTTGGACGCACTGTAAATACACCTCGGTTTTTCCGCTGCCGGTGGCGCCAAAAAGCAAAAACGGCCCAGCCTGGCTTTCAATGTCTCCAAGAACCTGGCTTTGTTCTGAGCTGAGCACAGGCGCAAGGGGGGCTGCGGTCACTTTCCCCTGGGCTGGCGACTTGGCCTTTTTTTCTGCTGCTCGAAGACTGCGTTGGCGGCGTCGCAGCATTTGTTCTGGGGAGAGTTCGCGCAACTGCGGCGGCAGTGCCGCCAAGGCAACTTCACCAAGGGCGCGTTGGTAGTACTGCGCTGAAAATCGGATTAATTGCTGCCATTGGTCGTTAAGTGGTGCGATTGTGTCGATAACGCCTGCAATATCCCGAACTTTATCGGGTTGCATCTCACCAGTGGCTTCTGCAGCGTCACTTTGCCAAACCACCCCCAAGGTTTCTCTCTTTCCCAGAGGAACGCGTACCAAGGTACCGGCCGCTAAGACCTCCTTGCTGCGGTACGTCAACACCGGCCCGAGCCCGGCATGGGCAGGCGTGGGGACTAAAACATGAAGCCATTCGGACATGGGGTAAGGGCTAAGGCCTGGTGTGGATAACTTTGTTGATAGAGTTGCAAGGCGTCAGCGTCAATGCGGCCCATACAAGTAAGCGATAGCCTGCCTAATATTTAAGCACATTAAAAACATTATATAAATCATAGACTTACACCTATTCTATTGAGCCACCCCCGGAACAGGTCGCTTTTGAGGGGGAATCAAAAAATACTTGCGTAGTGTGAATAACTATCCATTATGGTGCGTTCAGGCTAAAAAATGCGACTTGCATTCCCACACGCTATAAAACCGTAAGACGGTAGCTGTTCATTCATGGAAATTTGTCAATTTCTCGTCAAACGTGTCCACCAAATCTGTGGGGTTGCGATTGGATGTGAGTTGTGATGTGAACTATACAAAAAACCCCTAAGTGATTGATTCTTAAGGATTTTGGTGGTTTTCAAGGTTTTCTGTGGATAACTTTGTTAATATCTCCCGTTGACAGCTGAAAAAGCACGGAAAATCAAGGCTTTCGACATAGTGCCCAGAAAATGCACAAAACATTAAATCTATATAAATCAAGTACTTAGCTAAGACGAGGGTTTGCAATCGGCATTTTTCGAAGATTTCACCCATTGACAAGCGAAGGGGTATTTTTTTTGTGTACAAGTTCAAAAAAAAGCGTTTGCAGAGCAACAAATCTGCTAGGGGTTTAAAGCCTTGTTTTTAGCGTTTTCACCGATTTAACGGCGCATTTGGCGCGAATGCCAGTGAACCGCCTCGACCAAGGCTGAAACATGCTCGGGCGGCGTGTGTTGGTTGATGCCGTGGCCGAGGTTAAAGATATGGGTGGGGCCCGTTCCAGGGCCTTGGTGCGGGGCGCCGAAGCTGTCAAGCACACGGGCAACCTCGGTGGCAATATGAACGGGTGGTGCAAAAAGGACGTTGGGGTCAATATTGCCTTGAAGTGCTTTACCCGGGCCGTTGATTTCGCCGCCCACGGCAGCGCGTGCCATGCTGAGATTGACCGTCCAGTCCAGCCCCAAAACATCACAGTCGAGGGCTTCCATTTCTTTGAGCCACAGGCCACCGCCCTTGGTGAAAACAATGCGGGGAATCACCTGGCCTTGGGGGCCATGGCGCTTGAGCTGCGCCAATACCCGTGCGGTATAGGCCAGGCTGAAGGATTGGAATGCACCATCGGCCAATACGCCACCCCAGCTGTCAAACACCATCACCGCTTGTGCACCTGCATCGATTTGCGCATTCAGGTAGGCGGCAACTGAATCTGCGTTGACTGCCAAGATGCGGTGCATCAGGTCAGGTCGAGCGTACAGCATGGTCTTGACCAAGCGGTAATCGTCCGACCCCGCTCCTTCAACCATGTAGCAAGCCAAGGTCCACGGGCTGCCAGAAAAACCAATCAGAGGCACCCGGCCTTTGCCATCGGCTTGGGTCAGTGCCTTGCGAATGCTGCTCACTGCGTCAAAGACGTAACGCAATTTATCCATGTCAGGAACTTTGAGCTGGGCTACCGCCGCTTCATCGCGGACAGGGTGGGCAAAGCGGGGTCCTTCCCCTTGGGCAAAGCTCAGGCCCAATCCCATGGCGTCAGGGACCGTCAAAATATCGCTAAACAAAATGGCCGCATCCAGTGGGAAACGTTCAAGCGGCTGCAGCGTGACCTGCGTTGCGTAATCGGGGTTGGTTGCTAGCCCCATGAAGCTACCGGCTTTGGCGCGAGAAGCGCGGTATTCAGGAAGGTAACGCCCGGCTTGGCGCATCAACCACAAAGGGGTGTAAGGCGTTGCATGGCGCAAACACGCTTGCAAAAATGTTGCGTTGTGCAAGCAAGAGAAAGTAGCTTCCAATGCGGATTCGCTGGGAGAAAGAGAAGTAGCGGGCAGTGGTGAAGTCATGCCAAGATTGTCGCAGCATGCAAGCCTTGGCTACTCACAAAGTGGAAACTGCCGCCAGAAGATCTTCTTTGCTGAGTATTTCCGACAACACTTTGACGGGTTGATTGGGCGCATACAGCGCATAAACAGGGACACCGCTGCGCCCCAAGGCCATCAACGCTTGCGTGATAGCCGCGTCGCGTCGGGTCCAATCCGCGCGCAGCAATACCACGCCCTTGGCAGATAAAGCCGACAGCACGGCGGCGTTGGAGAGGGTGGTTTGCTTGTTGAATTGGCAGGTAATGCACCAAGCGGCGGTGAAGTCTACGAACACAGGCTGGCCTGAGGCCAAGGCGTCCTCCACGGCCTGGGTGCTCCAGGGCTTCCAAGGGGAGGCGGTTGGCGATGTTGCAAAAGAGTCAAGCTTGGATTCGGAGGGTTGCAAGACCACCGGCCCGACAGCGCGAAGCGCCAGCGCACCAACAAACACCGCAATGCCCGCAAAGATCCAGCGGCTTTTTCCGCTCAAGCCAAGCGCCCAACACAGCAAACTTAAACACAGCAAAAGCGCAACCAAGGACGCACTGGCATCAACGCCGTTGAGGTGTCCCACCACCCACACCAACCACAGCACCGTAGCGGCCATCGGAAAGGCCATAAAGTGGCGCAGCTGGTCCATCCATGGGCCGGGTTTGGGCAACCGATCTAGAAGGCGAGGGTTGCTGCTTAACAAAGCAAATGGCAAGGCCAACCCCAGCCCCAAAGCAATGAAAATCCCCATGGCTTGCCAAGCAGGCAAGGTCAGCGCCAAGCCCAAAGACGCACCCATGAAAGGCGCTGTGCAGGGTGAAGCCACCACCACGGCCAAGACGCCTGATAAAAAAGCATCGGCAGCAGGATGGCGAAGTTGCAAGCCTGCTGCTGAACTCGGCAACAAGTTGCCTACGTTCAAGAGTCCCAAAAGATTCAATGCGATCAATGTAAAGAGAATCGCTAAACCGGAAACGAAGGCAGGCGACTGCAATTGAAAGCCCCAGCCCAGTTGCTCGCCACCGGCACGCAGCGCCAACATCAGCCCACCGAGCGCTGCCATTGAAAGCACCACGCCTGCGCTATAGGCTGTTGCCAGCCCATAGGGCGATCCGGATGGCTGCTGTCGTGAAAAACCTAAAACCTTGATCGCCAAGATGGGAAAAACGCAGGGCATTAAATTAAGAATCAAGCCACCCACGAAGGCAGCGCCTAGCGCCCACAACCACGTCATGCCATCGGACGATTGGACAGGGTTTGCCTTTTCTGCGTTGGCTGTCAGTGCGGCTTGCAAAGCCGGGCTCACCGAAGCGGGAGTTACAGCTGCGGGCCATGGGCCGCTGACTTGGATGTGGGTGCGGATGCTTTGCGCGCCCGCATTCAAGACAAAACCCAAATGCGTTGGCGCCTCGGAACGCTGAGGCGACAAAGGCAAAAGCGCAGACCACGTTCCATGGGCCCAAATTTGCGAACCCGGCGCAAGGCGGGATGCGACCGTATCGGTGCTGCTGGGTGTTGCCACGTTTTCAAACACGCCCGCCTCTTCAGGGTAGGCATTCAAGGCTTTTCCATTCCACCCCGACGGCAAACCATCAATTTGAAGAACTACGGCATTTCCATCCAGACGCGCAAGCGCTTCACCTTTCAAAGGGGTCGCACGGTTCTTTATCGCTGAATTAAACAGAGCGGCATGTGTGGTGGTGGGTTTGTGAGTCGCAAGCGTGAGCGCAAATTCGCCTTCCTGGGGAATGCACTCTTGTCGGCAGACCAACCACGCGGCTTTGAGGCGAATGGTGACATTGCCACCCTGCGCACTCGCTACAAACCCCGATGTCACTTGCACTGGGACAGGCAAGAGCACCGTATTTTCATATCCAAAATTCGCCAAGCGACCAATGCGGATGCGCGTGGGTGTGGGCCACTGTGGCTCGCCCGCAAGCATCCCCTTGGGCAGGGTCCATGTCAATTCAGTGGCCAATCCCGAGTCCCCGGGGTTTTTCCAGTAGGTGTGCCAATCGGGCTGGTGTTGCAATAGCAAGCCTAAAGTCAAAGTTTGGTTGATGCCGATGCCTTGGGGGGCATAGGCAATCAACTCAGCGCGAACTTGATCGGTTTGAACCACCGCGCTGGGCTGGGCGGTACTTTGCAAAAGAAGCTTGCTTTGTGTGGCAGTGGCTGCCTGCGAAAACACAAGGGCCAACCCTGCCACGATGGCAATGAAGTTCACGCGATGAAAAAAGGAGGGCGCTTGCATGACGGATTTTGAAAAGTTCTATTGTGGCAGTGCGTTCATTGCTGGGGGTCTGTAAAGACAGCGGGGAGTTTTTTGGGGGCTTGAATGCGCAATTGCTTGTTCACATTCTCTTGGCCAAACACGACAGTGATATCACGAACTGCAACACCAAACAAAGGCGCAAGAAAGCGCACCATGTGGTCTGTGGCTTTGCCGTTTTGAGGCGCCGCCGTGACGCTCACTTTGAGCTGGCTTCCTTTGGGTTTGCCAATGGCGTCTTTGCCAGACGCCGGTTTGCCCAGGATGTTGACCACCAAGGTGTCGCCGTCCCATGCGAAGAAAGAATTTCCAGTGCTGTTGCGCATGCTTTGATAATACGGCCATGCACCCTCGGATTATTCTGGCCACGCTCAATGCCAAATTCATTCATGCCTCCTTGGGGCTGCGCTATCTATTGGCCAATATGCAGCGCTATGGCGGGGATGATTTGTACCAACACACGGTGTTGCAAGAATTTACCATCCACCGCGCCCCTCAAGATATTGCAGATGCCCTGTTGGCCCAATGCAACTCCGCCCCATCTGCTGGCGTTCAGATTATTGGATTTGGGGTGTACATCTGGAACGTTCAGCAAACAGGCCAGGTGATCGCCCTGCTGAAAGCGCAAAGGCCTGACGTGAAAATTGTCTTGGGTGGCCCAGAGGTGAGCCATGAGCTGGAAGACCAGCCTTTGGTGGCTTGGGCCGACCATGTGATCACGGGGTGGGGTGATGTCAGCTTCCCACAACTGTGCCGCGCTTTGGTGCATGGTCCCCAACCTTTGATGAAGGTCATCGCTGGTGTGCAACCGCCCTTGGACGACATCGCATTCCCGTATGTCCATTACAGCGACACCGACTTGGCGCAACGTGTTTTGTATGTGGAGGCATCGCGCGGTTGTCCCTTCAAGTGTGAGTTTTGTCTCAGTGCCTTAGACAAAACCGCCTGGGCATTTGACTTGGAAGCCTTTATGGCCGAGCTCGATGCCCTCTACCTTCGCGGGGCGCGCACTTTTAAATTTGTAGACCGAACCTTCAATCTCAAAATAGACGCCTCCGTACGCATTTTGGAATTCTTCTTGGAGCGCTTGGCAGCCAAGCCTTTGGAGCCTTTGTTTGTGCATTTCGAACTGGTGCCAGACCAGTTGCCTGAGCGCTTACAGGCGTGCATTGCGCAGTTTCCCGAAGGGGTTTTGCAATTCGAAGTGGGCATTCAAAGCCTAAATCTAGAAGTGCAACTGGCAATTTCTCGCCGACAAGATGGCGCGAAAACGCAAGCCAATATGCAGTGGCTGACCCAAAAAACCCATGCCCATGTCCATGCTGATTTGATTTTTGGATTGCCGGGGGAAAGTTGGGACAGTTTTGCCACAGGCTTTGACACCTTGTGGTCTTGGGGGCCGCACGAAATCCAATTGGGCGTTTTAAAACGCCTGCGCGGAACGCCCTTAGCCATCAAGGCGCAGCCCCACATGGTTTTCCATAGCGAGCCGCCCTATGCTGTGTTGCAGACCGATGCAGTGGATCCCGCAGAGGTGCAGGCGTTTACGCGGCTTGCGCGCTACTGGGACCTGGTCGCCAATTCAGGGCGCTTTGGGCGAGGCTTGCAACTCCTGTTGCAGGCGCCCTCTGCCTTTGCAGCATTTTCTGGTTTTGCCAGTTACCTTTGGTTGCAGCGCGGTGCCACCAGTGGTTTGACGCCCGAAATTTTGGTCGACAGCCTGTTTGATTTTTTGGTGCAGGAGCGCGGCCTCGTTGCCGCCGTGGTACGTGACGCCTTGTTGGCCGACTACCGGGCCAGCGGCGCCCGTGCGATGCCAAACTGTTTAAAAGGCTTTTTGCACCGACCTGACGTGGCTTTAGGCAAAATCGGGGCGGTACACGCCAAGCGCCAGCAACGCCATGTCTCTGAACACCTTTCTTGAAAGCCACCATGCCGACCACCGCAACACCGACTCCGCGTTTCTGGGCTGATTGCAGCACCACCTACTTCCAAGCACTTCAAGCCAATGGCGCTATCCAAGAAACCATTGCCGTTTTTCCCGTGGCGGCCACCGAGCAGCATGGGCCGCATTTGCCCCTCAAAGTGGACAGCGCCATTGTGGACGGCGTTATCGCCGCCGCATTGCCTTATTTGAGCGCTGACGTTCCCGCTTTGTTTTTGCCAACCCAGGCCGTGGGGTTTAGTCCGGAACACGATCGCTTTCCTGGCACCTTGACCCTCAAAGCGGAAACAGTCTTGCGCTTATGGACCGATGTGGGGGACAGTGTGGCTGCCAGTGGCATCAAAAAACTGGTGCTCTTCAACGCCCATGGCGGGCAAGCCAACTTTATGGATATTGTTGCCAGAGACCTGCGCTCGCGTTTGGGTTTGATGGTCTTCAGTGTGAATTGGTATGGCCTGCCCTTAGAAGGGCCGCAGGGGGAGGACGTCAGTGCTTTATTTAGCGAGCACGAGCACCGTTTTGGTATCCATGCAGGAGACATAGAAACCTCCATGATGCTGGCATTAAGCCCGCAGCATGTGGAAATGCAGCATGCCAAAAATTTCTCTTCAGCATCTGAAACCCGCGCCCAGCAGTTTTCTATTTTGGGCAACGGAAAATCTGCAAAGTTAGCGTGGCAAATGCAAGACTACAACGCTGCCGGTGCGGTCGGCAATGCTGGCGCTGCAACGCCTGAGAAGGGTGCAAAAGTACTCGACGCCGCTGGCCGTGCGCTGGCTCTGCTCTTAGCGCAAATTCACCAATTGCCGCGCAATACGGTGGTGGTTTAGTGTTTTTCCTTATGCATAAGTGATCCAAGAGGCGTACTTCGGATCGTCCAAATGCGGCAAGGTGTTGTAGGTCACAAGCGCGTGCCGCTTGGGGTTGAAATCAAACTCTGTCACGGAGCTATTGCGAATGCGCAGATTGAGCTCGATCGTGGTCTCGGGGGCTGTGCCTAACAAATGACCCACGGCGGTGGAAATTGGTCCGCCACTGCTCACCATCAACACATTGCCAGAACAGTTGTGCCGCACGTGGTCCAGCGCCGAGCTGATGCCTTGAACGAACTCTGTGTAGCTTGGCATGCCTTTGGGGCTGACGACACCGTTCATCCATTGCCGCAGTCCATCGCGCAAAAGGCGAAAGTGGTGGCGGTACACCTCGGGGGTGTCTGGTTTTTGCAGGGGTTGTGGGTGGATGGCTTGGATCACCGCCTCGCTGTCGTATTCGTTGAGCCCGGGCCATACCAAAGGAACGTGATCCAGGCCGGCGCCTTGGGCGATTGCCTCCCAGGTTTGGGTATGCCTGCGCAAACTGCCGGTGAGGACCGCGTCAAATGGAATGCCTTTTTGGGCAAAGTACTCGCCTAAGCGAACGCTTTGCCTTACCCCCAAGTCGCTCAAATTGTCGTAATCAACCGCACCAAAAGACGCTTGTCCGTGTCGGACCAAATAGAGATTTCCCATGGCTTTGATTTAAGCCCAAGACGCAGGTGCGTATTGTCCTTAGTGCGACAGTTCGGCAGCTTTTTAGTTTTTCAACATCGGGTAAAGCGATGCGACCAAGCCCGCGGCCATCAAGCCGTTAAAGATGCGCAATTTCTTGGGGCTTTGTAAAACTTGGCGTAAGCCACTGCCAAAGCTGGCCCAGATAGCAACACACGGCAAGTTCACCACCATAAAAACCAATGCTAAGTACGCAATATGGAGTGGCTGCGCTGGGGTCGGTAAATAAGTGGCCGCGGCGGTTATGGCCATCACCCATGCTTTGGGGTTCACCCACTGAAAAGCAGCGGCACCCATAAAGCCCAAGGGCTTGCTTGTCGTGGGTGCGTCGGACGCTGGCGCACTGCTGCGGGCCAATTGCCACGCCATCCAAAGCAAATACCCCGCTCCCAAAAACCGGACCAACTCATAAGCCCAAGGGTACTGCGTAAATACAGTGTGAAGCCCTGAGCCCACGCCCAAGAGCATGATGCTAAAACCCACACTAATGCCAAGCCAATGGGGAATGGAGCGCACAAACCCGAAGTTCACGCCAGAGGCCAAAATCATCAGGTTATTGGG
This sequence comes from Sulfuritalea sp., assembly GCA_021737875.1. Lineage (GTDB taxonomy): Bacteria > Pseudomonadota > Gammaproteobacteria > Burkholderiales > Burkholderiaceae_C > Allorhodoferax. Next base: position 1,855 of record JAIPDD010000039.1, on the reverse strand, counting down.
GCCGGGCGTAATCGAACTGACGAAAGCAAAAAGCGCTAAGGCAACAATGGATTCAACGTTCATGTCTTGCGTTGTGTGAGGTATCTCGGGAGGCGATCTGTGCAGGAGATGAAAATCGTTTTCCCATAAAAACAGTTACCGCAACCGCGATTGCAAACCCCAGGGTAAGCCCATCAATGCTCTCGCCCAAGATGAGTGCCGCAGCCATGATGGAAATAAAGGGTTGTAACAGTTGAATTTGACTGACCTTGAGTGCGCCCCCCAAAACCAGGCCGCGGTACCAAGCAAAAAATCCGGCCCACATCGAAAAAACGCCCACGTAAAGCAAGCCCCACCAAGCGCTTGTTGCGACCGCTTGCTCTGGCCATGTCAGCCACGCGCCAGGCAGTGTGATGGGCAGCGCCATGACGCATATCCAGCAAATGACCCGCTCAGCCCCTAAAGCGGGGGTGACTTGTGCGCCAAAGATGTATCCAACAGCCGCCGCTAGCACCGCGCCCAACAACAAGATATCCGCGAAAGCCAAGCTAAACCCGTGGCCCATGTGCTGGGCTCGCAGCAAAGAAAAAGTTGCAACCAATAGCGCACCAAGCACCGCGCTAATCCAAAAACCCATTCGTGCACGTTGGTGTAATACCCAAGCCGCGACGGTGGCGGTTGCCAATGGCAGCAAAGCGATGATGACCGCCGCATGGCTTGCTGTCACAGTTCGCAGTGCAAAGCCCAGTAGCAGCGGAAATCCCAATGCGTTGCCAAGCATGGCAAAAAACAAAGGCCGTCGCTGCGAAGCCGTGGGCCAAGGCGAACGGGTAGCTAACAAGACCCCCATGGAGAGCAAGCCCGCAAGAACTGCGCGCCCAAAGGTGACAAACCAAGGACTCAGTTGGGGAGCATCGGCGGTGCCAGTTGCCATGCGCGTCATTGGAAGCGTCACTGCAAAAATAAAAACTCCAAGCAATCCCAACCATAAGCCGAGTGTTTCTTGAGACGGTTTGAAAGACAATAATTTCAGTTTCATAGATTGAGCTTGGCCATCCAAATGGCAGTGAGTACCAGCGCCAAGGCCATCACTTGGTTAAAGCGCCGAAGTCGCAGCATGCTGCCGTCGGGGCCGCTCAGCCAGTCGCGCAAAAGAGAGCCTATTAAAGCGTAGGTTAAGTTGCTGAAAAATCCAAAGGCCATCATCACGGGCAACACCAAGGTGAGACGTTCTTCGTGATTGGGGTGGCCTGCAAGCCACCCCGCGATGACCGAGAGCGCAAGCATCCAGGCTTTGATATTTAAAAATTGCAACATCACGCCGCGAAAAAAATCGACGCGCAAAGGGGTGGCATCGGGAGTCAGCATGCTTTGGGCTTTGAGCAGTTGCAATGCCAGCCAAAACAGGTAAGCAAACCCCAGTCCTTGAATCAGCCACCGCACCAAGGGATGTGCAACGATGAGGCCACCCAGTCCACTGGCGCACAGTCCCAAAAGCAAGCCCCAGCCCACTGGAACCGCAAAAATAAAGGGCATCGCGTGCGCCAAGCCCCGATTGGCCGCCAAAGCGGTAGATAAAGTGGTGTTGGGGCCGGGCGTGAAGCTAGCCGCTCCAGCGAGCGCCAGCAAGGCGATCCATTCTTCAGGTGTCATGGGGTGTGGTTGTTGTGATGGGTGAGGTTACCAGTGAAGCTCGCCAACGGTCTAAACTATTTTCTTTTTTCAACTTGCTTAGAAGAATAAAACCGGTTTATACTGGCAGGCTTCCCTGATGATTAGGCTTTGGTTTTTGAGTTGGGGGAGTAGAGCAAGAGAAATGACAAGAAAAAATCATATTTTTCTAAAGCGCCTCAAAAGTGTGTCATAATCGAAGGCT
>JAIPDD010000038.1 GCA_021737875.1 Sulfuritalea sp. | reverse complement strand
AGCGCAGAAACCGCAAGTGTTGCCTTTAACGCATGCAAGAAGGACAAAATCAACAGGCAATTATTCAACGTCCTTGAAGAGGCCACACTCACAGCTTTTCCAAATATCAGACTGTATTCAGGGCTTGGTGTGTTTCTTCAATCATTAGAAGGTCAGATAGCCCTAGACATCATGGTTGAGGGTGTTAATCACAATATTCCTGTCCTACCCGTGCATGACTCATTTATAACAACAGTTGGTAATGAGGAATGGCTTTTAAAGCAGATGCTTCACCACTGGCAACAACATCTGGTGACTACCCATAAGACTAAAGTAGAGGAGAAAGGATAGCAGGAGGCAGGGAGACAGGAGGGGGAAGGCATTACTAGTCACAGCAAATATGAAGTTAAGAGTTCAATCAAATACAAACTAATCGGTGCTGATTTATCAAGCTGGCAGTCAAATTTCCTGAAGTTCTACCATGTACTTAAAAATTTTCCTTTTATCTTGGCGCTAGCAACGACCTACGCGAACGCCACGATGGTGCAAGGCTTTGATGTGTCCAAGGCCTGGGATAGTGCAATCGTCTAAGTTCCCCCCAACTTTTTACCCAAGCGTGTGATCGATGTCAAAGTAGACGCTGCACAGCCGGTCGTGATCTTTCTGCATGGTTGCGGCGGTATTGATGAGCATGAGCGAAGATGGTCGGAATACCTGAAATCTCAAGGATTCATTGTGGTGTTACCCGATTCACAGGCCATACCGGGGCGGTCCAAGAACTGTGACGCCACGACACACACCACTAACATGGGCAAGATTCCAGTCCGCGAACTGCGCCCTGCCGAGGCGAAATATGCGATGGCACGGGTTCGGGAGCAGACATGGGCTGATCAGGACAACATTTTTCTGATGGGACACAGTGAAGGAGGCATGGGCGCTTACCTGACACCGGAGTTAGGATTCAAGGGCGTTATTGTTTCCGGGTTCATCTGCTCGATCTCGGGTGGTCTCAGGGCTCAATCAGCCACACCGGTGCTGGCAAACAATTGGGAATTAGACCCCTGGTTCGTAAGGCCTGAAGCCCCCTACTTGCAGTGTGCCGACCGGGGTTTCTGGCCGCGTCGTTCAAATGCCAGGCAGCTAGTCTAGCCTGGTCACTGCGTTGCTGGCCACCTCTATCTTTGTCGGCTACCTTGTCTTTGTCCTAACAGGTAAGGGGGCGGCTTTTGCAGTGGCCAACAGCGCTGTTAAGTCACTCGGAACCTCGTTGGGCTTTGGTCAGGCAGAGATCTTCGCTTTCCTTTCAGAACGTTCTGATCAGATGATTGCCGCTTACATCAATTTCAATCAAGTTTGGGACACGCTCTTTGGCTTGATCTACGGGGTTATGTATGTGGTCTGGGTTTCGCTGTTGTTTAAGTCACATTAGCAACGGTTTGGGAGTTTGAATCTGCTCCCATTAGGTCAAGTTTTCTTTGACTGGTTAGAAAACTTCTCCCTAGTCGCGCTTTCAAACCAGTACCTTGCAGATGGCACGATTTCTTCGACCACCGCTCTACTTGCCTCGACGATCTCCGCTATGAAGTTGGTATTTTCCATTCTCGTCTATGGCGTGATTTTGGTTGGCATTGTCATGCAGGTCGTCGGGGCATTAAAGAGGCGGAGCAACCGCTAGAACCGAGTTAACACAGCGCAGGAGGGGGGAATGCCACACATGCCACAAAAATCCTAGGGTGAAGAAACAAAGCCAAATTGAGAGGTTGAGACTTACTTTGTTCATTTATTCTTCATAAATTCTCTAGTCACCACCGGATAAACGCCGCCAAACAAGCTACCCCACCAATGATTATCGAAAGTAAAGACTATTTTTTTATTTTTGATTTTTAAGCAATTTAGCCTCAACCCTTATGCAGGTTCGGCATGAAATATTCAAGGAAGGTCTTTGGCTAAACGAAAACCTGCGACACTGTGTCCGCTAGATTGAAGATCAAAGTCGTTTTTTGCAGAGCGCAAATCCCAAGGGTAACTATTATAAAAACCTCCGCGCAGAATTCGATTTTTGCAATTTTTTGCGTCTCTAGATGAGCCATCTGTTGGCGCACCTTCGTGATTTTTATAGGCGCAATCCTGTACCCACTCCCATACATTACCAAGCATGTCATGCAAGCCAAACTGATTAGGCTTCTTCAAACCAACAGGATATAAAAGTGCGCGTGAATTATATCTAAACCAAGCGTTATCAATAAAAGTCTTTGTTAATGTATCTTTGAAAGGATATATGGACGTAGTCCCAGCTCGCAGTGAATACTCCCACTCAGTCTCAGACGGAAGCCTGTATTTCTTTCCAGTTTTTTGATTTAATTTCTGAATAAATAATTGAACCGCATCCCACGAAACGTTTGTGACTGGTAAAGTGCGGCCTTTGGGTAGCCCCGGGTTGAAACCCATTACTGAATACCATTGCTCCTGCGTGATTTCAAATTTCCCTATCGCAAATGATTTGATATTTACAAGTATCTGAGGCCTTTCATTATCTTCACCAATACTTTCAACGCGTTTATTACTAAAAGGGTCCTGTTCCGGCTCAGGTGGGGAACCAAACAAAAAACTACCACTCGGTATCACAACCATCTCAGGACAGTCGTCACAGTCTTTAAAGACTTCACCAGGTTTTGTCTGTGCTAGAGATAAATGCATTAAAAATAGCCAAGTTAAGAAAATTCCTAAGCAATATTTATACATAATAATTAATCACCTCATTTAATCCATGGTTACCATATAGTAACCGCACCTATTGACATAAGGAAGTATTGATTTTTGTTCATTTCCACCACTTTATTTCCAAAGTTTTCAACTTCAGTAATTAGTTGATTTCTTCTTTTAATTTTCAACAAAACCCTCTATATATTTTGTTGGGCTTCAAGCATCAACCCTTATACAGGTTCGGCAAGAAATATTCAAGGAAGGTCTTTGGCCAAACGGAAACCTGTGATGCCTGCTAAACCTTCTCCGAACGAATGAAAAGCAAAGGCCCTGTGTGCTGAATACAAATGCAAATCGATACAAGCCAGATCACATCCGCGTTGAACTCTAGAATAGCAGTGTTTTTCGTACCTAGCTGAGCCATCTGTTGGCACACCTTCGTGATTTTTATAGGCGCAATCCTGCACCCACTCCCGTACATTACCAAGCATGTCATACAAGCCAAACTGATTAGGCTTCTTCAAACCAACAGGATATAAGTCTTGATTTGAGTTTTCTTTATACCAAGCATTCTCATTAAACGTCTTTTTTAATGAGTCTTTGAAAGGATATATGGACGTAGTCCCAGCTCGCAGTGAATACTCCCACTCAGTCTCAGACGGAAGCCTGTATTTCTTTCCGATTTTTTGATTTAATTTCTGAATAAATAATTGAACATCATCCCACGAAACATTTGTAACTGGTAACGTGCGGCCTTTAGGTGTACCCGGGTTGAAACCCATTACTGAATACCATTGCTCCTGCGTGATTTCAAATTTCCCTATCGCAAATGATTTTATTTCTACGAGTGTCTGAGGCCTTGCTTGATCACTACCAATAGGTTCAACGCGTTTATTGCTAAAAGGGTCCTCTGGAGGCTCGGGTGGGGAGCCAAACAAAAATTTGCCAGCTGGAATCACAGCCATCTCTGGACACTCAAGGCAGTCCTTAAAAACTTCACCGGGCTTTGTTTGTGCGACAGCCAAATGCATTAAAAATAGCCAAGTTAAGAAAACTCCTAAGAAATATTTATACATAAAAATTAATCTCCTTATTTAATCCCTACATATCCTAAAGTAGTAGCGCCTTTTGATACAAGATAGTAGGACCTTCCGTTCACTTCCGCTACTTTATTTGCTCCTTTAGGTGGTCCCTTATCCTTTAAAGGCTGCATCGAAGGAAAACCTCTGCAAATATTATTAACCTTAGGATTCATTAGTAAACCAGCATAGCAATTATTACAACCGCTACTGGCATGCTGCATTAGACTTTCTGCCAAACTTATATTCAAACCGCTGCCATATGGATCAAGGCAAACGAACATCACATAAGTACGCATATTTTTAATAGCTCGCGCTTCCAGTGCAAGTTTCTTTTTATATTCTGGGCTATTAATATACGCCCTATACTCCTTTTCTTCTTGTAATCGCTCAGCATCTCTTCGCGCGACCTCTCTTATCCGCTCGTCTTCTTTTCTTGCCAACTCTCTTTGTCGCTCGTCTTCTTTTCTTGCTAACTCTAAAGTCCTTTCTTCTTCTATTTTCGTGCGATTTGCTTGTCCCTCAATTGTTTCATTAAGTTGGAAATTCAGCAAAGTCCCATCAAATGCGTTTTCGTATATGTTATCAGTAGAAGCCTCAACAAAATTGTTTGATGAAGTTGATTTTTTTAGTAATTTAATATCGCAAATACTGGGTATTTTATTTATATTACAACTGATATTTTTGTTGTTCAACCTACTAAAATTTTGCTTGTGTAAAGTTATAAATTTAACACATTGGACACCAATGTTTCTGGCCTCTTTTATTTTAGAATTATTAAAACCATTAGATTTAACCAGATCAACTTCATTCAACTTATAAAATGCAGCACCTGCTTTTATGCAATCATTAAATTCAGATTGAATATTCGACTCATTGACAAGCAGTAAAGTTGTCAATCTTGGATCAAATTCATAATAATTTACATAATTATTGTTAATGATTTTTCTGTTTTGTATAAATCCATTCAATAATATTTTTCCACTCGAATTAAATACAATGGTCTTACCGTAATTTTCACCCTCAGTAAATGTTGACAAAAGATACGAGTTACCATCTTTCCTTTTTAATAAACCTTGTCCATTTGGCATACCTCCTTGAAATTCACCGATATAAATTTGCCCTTCATTGTCGGTCCATTGGCCAAAGCAATTACTCCATCTTTCATCCTGCCAACCTCCTAGGATTGATATCTTTACTTTATATTCATCTGGACAATCTTTCAGCCTACTTTCTTCCGAATGTACTGAAGTAGCTTTAAATAAAAAAAGTAACGCAACAAACAGGGCGGTGAGATTTTTTAATCTAAATAAAAACATAATTTTAATCCCGTACTTAATTTTTACAAAAATTACACGAACACTTGATTCATGGAATTACCCTGGAGTGGCCCATTCTGTTTTCTTTTGTCGCTGTTTACTTTACTTGGAGTTGCGATTTATTTTTGATTCCGAGTCCATCATTAGACGCTTGATTTAGCTTTTTCGCCACTCCTCAAACAGGTGAGAAATCATCTTTTTCTTTTTTTGTAAGCGGGGGAGGCTCCTGTGAAAGCAACACAGCGACAACACCCCCCCCTCTATGTTGAATCTGACAAATTATCAACCAAACTGCAGAACTGTTAGGGCTCTAAAATCAGGGGCGATGAAGACGTATACCAACACAGTAGTAACGTAAGAATCAGCACTAAAACTCAAGCCGTTAGGGCAAAGTCGCTGTAGCATGTAGCTGTGACACCTTCGGTGTTACAGGCAAGTTGACGTTAGTGACTTTTTATTGTGTTTCCCGCATGGTGACCCGGGTCAGGTGGGGAACCAAGCAGCCCTAACTGTGGAGCCAGTGCCGGGGTCAGGCTCGTCAACTTCTCTGGTAGTGAAGTACTCCAAAAGCAGCGCGTCGGCCTGTCGCCATGGACGCATTGAGCAAGTACCCGCCTGTGGGCGCTTCCCAGTCGAGCATCTCACCGGCACAAAAAACGCCAGGCATCTGCTCTAGCATCAAGTCAGCATTCAATACTTCAAATAACACGCCGCCAGCACTGCTGATGGCTTCATCAATCGGCCTAAACGCTTGCAAGTTGATGGGTAGTGCTTTGATGGCGTTGGCGAGTATTTGCGGATTGGCGTTGGTATCTTCAAAAACAGATTTAGGTAACCGTTCGTGCAAGATGGCCGTTTTGATGCCGTCTAAATGCAGCCGGCTTTTCAAGTGGTTTGAGAGTGAACGCGAGCCGCGAGGATGGCTAATTTCTTTGGCTACTTTTTCGATTGACATGTCGGGTAACAGATCGAGATAAAAGCTTGCTTCGCCTGTGTGCAAAATTGCATCACGCAGCACAGACGACGCCGCATAAATCAAACTGCCCTCGACGCCAGTTTCAGTCGCCACAAACTCGCCCTTGCGTTGAAACTTTAAGTAACCACCGTCTGCGGCGATCGTAATCGCAACCGATTTAAAGGGTTGGCCTGCAAATCGTTCTTTGAAAAAGGGGCTCCAGCCCCCTGACACATCAAATCCACAGTTCGACGGCAACAAGGGGGCCACGGCCACGCCTTTGGCGGCCAAAAGTTGAACCCACGCGCCGTTAGAACCCAAGCGCGACCAACTCCCACCGCCCAAAGCCAAAATGACTGCACTTGCTTTTATTTTGACCTCGCCTTGCGGCGTTTCAAAGGTAAGGCATTGGTTGGCATCCCAACCGGTCCAGCGGTGGCGCATATAAAACTCCACGGCAGCGCCTGTTGGTGCTTGGGTAGGGCGGCGCAAACGCTGCAACCACGCCCGCAACAAGGGGGCGGCTTTCATGTCCGTGGGGAAGACTCGCCCCGACGTTCCCACAAAAGTGGGCACGCCTAAATCAAGCGCCCACTGCTGCAGGGCTTGGGCATCAAAGTCTTTTAAAACAGCGTCAATCGCATCGCGTCGGGCGCCAAAGCGGCCAGAGAAAGCATCGGCGCTTTCAGAGTGTGTGAGGTTCAAGCCGCCTTTGCCGGCGAGCAAAAACTTACGCCCGACCGAAGGCATGGCATCGAACACATGGGCTTTTTGCCCTGCTTCAGACAGCACTTGGGCCGCCATCAAACCGGCAGGGCCGCCGCCGATGATGACAACAGGTAAATCTTCGTGATGCTTAGAGTTCAATGCAATCGCCTTGTGCGGTTAAAAATGCACTGCGGACCGTATCGCCAGCATAGGATTTCTGGACTGCGCTTTGGTATCCTGCCAGTTGCAAGCACAAGCTGGCATCGGTTTCGGGATGGGCTTGCGACTTGTAATCCAATACCCACCAGTGCCCCGTGTCGTTGCGTTTAACCAACCGGTCTATGCGTTGCAAACGCCCTTGGTCGATGATGTCTACTTCGTTACCGAACCACTCTAGTTGGGCGTTATCCCATGCCCACGCGCCTTGACCCCGAACAATAGCCAATGCCGATTGGTGCGCCCGTTCCAACTGCTCGGCAGTGAGCATAAATTCATCACCGACGGCTTTCAATTGCGAAGCATTCCAGGGCGCAGGGGATGGGGCTTGGTGTATTTCTAAGCGCTCTAACAGTCGGTGCATGGCCTGACCGATACGGGACTCAGGTGTGTCGATTTCAAGAGGCGCCGTCTCCAAACCTTCAACCGGACTTTTCAATTCCGCAGGCAGCTCTGGCAACTCTTGCACGATAAATGGCAGGGGTAGAACCTTCTGACTGTCTGCGTTTTCGATTTGATTTTCTGCACCATCCCAGACACCCTCTGCCTCTTGCAGATGGGGCTCTAAGAGGCTCCACCAGCTACTGTGATTCTCGCTGCGGGGCTGCATGCTAGAGACGACCAAGGTGTTTTTGGCGCGGGTTAAAGCAACATACAAACCATTGAGCTCCTCGCGGCTGCGGGCTAGCTTTTCCTCTTCAAGTGCAGCAAGCGCGCAAGGCGGCGGGTTGGACTCACTGGCAAGGAACACAAAGCGCGATGGAAAATCCGACTCGCCAGGCCACTGAACCAAAACTCCCATGGTCTCTGCTTTATGGGGCTCGCCGTCTGTGTCTAACAGGAGCACCAAAGGCGCTTCAAGCCCTTTGGCACCGTGTACGGTCAAGAGTTGCACCGCGTCGGATTGAGAACGCACGGGAGCGGCAATACCGCCTGCGCGAAGCTGTCGCACCCATCCATAGGCCGTCACAAAGCGCCCACCATCCACATTCAAGGCCGCACCGAGCAAGGCGTTCAAATTGGCAAGCACTGCGTCTTGTCGGTTGGCAGGCGTTGCCGCAACAAAACGGGCCACTACGTCACCGTCTTGGTAAATAGCGTGCAAAGCATCATGCGGTGGGAGCGTTGCAAGCCATTGCTGCCACTGGGTCAGACGTTGACCCACCGCAAGTGCTTGCGGCCACAAAGCTGGAAGATGGTCCGCAGATTGCAGGCATTGAAGCCAAGATGTATTTTTTGTCTCGCCTTGCGAGCGCATCCCGCGCACCTGGCGCATATGCAGCGCCCATTGCACCAATGCATCGTCTGGTACAGAAAACAGAGGCGACTTCAACGCCCGCGCCAAAGACAAATCATGCCCCGGCGACACCAAAGCATCGACCAAGGCGACGATGTCTTGGACTTCAGGCATCTCGATGAGGCTTGTTTTCTCAGGCTGCTGGGCGGCGATGCCCAAAGCATCGAGCTCGGCTTGCATCAGCCCCAAACGCTCGCGCTTGCGCGATAAAACCATCACGTCTTTGGGCTGCAAACCCTGCTGCTGCATATGGTGCTGCAACCAGTGTGCTGCTTGCCGGCACTCCACACTTTTGCGGTTTTCTTCTGGGTCGGTTCTTGGCGTGATCAAAGAATCGCGCCAAGTGGCTGTTGCAGCGTCGTCGTCGGTCGCCGTTTTGGACTGCTTGGCGTCATCGCGCCCAATCCGGGGTAGTTTGATGCATTGGCCCAGGTCATGAGAGGCCGTGGTGTGCGATCGGTAACCCACGTAAGCGCCCTGCGCTTGGATCTGACCCATCACGGTGTTGGTCAAAGCCATGACCGATTGCGCATTGCGGTGGGTATGGTCACAGGCCAACAAGGTTCCGCCGAGTCCATCGGGGTTTTTAATGAAATCTTTGGCTGACTGAAAGACCTGCGGCTCTGCCCGACGAAAACGGTAAATGCTTTGTTTGGGGTCTCCCACCATAAACACCGAAGGCGCGTTTCCCGCACCGGCGTAGCTTGACAGCCAGGCTGCTAACGTTTTCCATTGCAAGGGGTTGGTGTCTTGAAACTCGTCAATCAATACGTGGCCCACTCTCGCATCGAGTTTTTCTTGAACCCATGCCCCTAAAAACGGGTCGCTCATGATTCGGTTGGCTGTGAGCTCTAAGTCATTCATATCCACCCAACCGCGCTCGCGTTTGAGTTCAGAAAAATCGGTCAGCAATCCGCGGCATAAACGCGCCATGCTTTGCTGGTGCAAGAAGGCATGGTGCTGCGCTTGGGCTTTCTTAACTTCCAGCAATGCGTCTTGGGCAAGACGCACCGTCTCAATCCCCGGCGCTGCATCACTGAACTTTCTTGGCTCATTCTTTTGGGTGAGAAGCGCTTCAAAAATCAAATCTGAATCGCCTTGGGTTTGGGCGCGTTCAAGTTTTCCCCCTGCTTCAGAAAAAGATTTCTGCGTTGCCGTACCCAAGTGTTTGGCGGCTTGGGCTAACAAAGTTTGTATGTTTTCTTCATGCAAGGCCTGCAAGGGCTCAGAGAGATGCTTCCATTGCGCAAACTGTTCCCCAAAAGTATCTACCGAGATATCAACCACCCCCTGTGCATCTGCCAAAGCAAATTCAACCCGTTTGGACAAAGCCGCCTCCAAGGCTTTTTGGGTTTGGTGGCGCCCATAGGCCGCGACCACAGCCCAGTAATCCTCCCGCGCCGCGGGGTCTTGCGCCACCCGCGCTTGAAAGCGCCGCCACACGTGGGCGACTGCTTTTTCATCGTTTTCCAACAGCTCATAGCGCGTGGGTAAACCCGCGTCAATTAACGCAGCCATGGGTGCGTTGCGAACCAAGGCGGCAAACCAGCCATGGAAGGTTCGCACCTGAACGCCGCGCCCGGCATTCAACAATTTTTGGTGCAGCCCGCGCAAGGCGTCTAACTCCTGGGCTGTGGGCTCTTGCAGAAAACCGCGTTCAAGCAAGGCGTGGCGCAATTGGGAGTCATCACTGTGGCTGAACTCCAAAAGCCAGTCAAACAAACGCTTGCGCATTTCACCAGCTGCTTTTTTGGTGAAAGTAATCGCCAAAATTTCATGGGCTTGGGCGCCGTCAAGCAGTGCCCGCACGATCCGCGAAACCAACATCCACGTTTTTCCAGCGCCAGCACAGGCTTCAACCACCACGCTGCGTTGGGGGTCGCAAGCCACTTGGTAAAACTGCGCTTTAGAAATCAGTTTTCCCTCTTGGGCATAGGCAATAGGCGTGTCTATATTGCTCATACTGGCGCCCAAAAATCTTTACGGCACAGGCCCCGTGCGTTACAAAATTCGCAAGCGGATGCTTCTCCCAAGGCCGGCATAGGCGCACCTGCGCCAATACGTTGCATGTCGCTGACCAAACCTTCAATCAATGCATCGCGGGCTTGAATCAATTCTTTTTGCTCAGCGTCTTTGGTCTCTTTTTCGCTGATATTTACATAGGCGCCTGCGATCGTGTCTTGGGGCAAGAGTGCGGCGTAAAACGCCATCTGAGTGTCTTCAAGCGGGTTGCTCACCCGTTTTTTGGTCTTGGTCTCGGGCTCGGTTTTGTAATCCAACACCATCAGCGTCCCGTCCGACAAGGTGTCGATCCGGTCAATGCGGCCTTCCAGCAACCAATCCGAAACACTTTGGCGGCATTCGTTTTCTGCACTTTGGAAGACTCTTCCTTGGGCTTCGTGTTTTGTCAACCAATGCAGGTAACCTTCGCGCACCCGAGGCCAGGACGCAGCAAAGGGTAAAAATTCACCCGCATCCAAGCCCATGGCATGGCTCGCTTTTTCACTGGATTCATTGAGCATAGACCGGCGCACAGAGAGATCAGCACTTTCGAGCTTCTGTAAAGCCAAATGAAACTCCTGCAACACGTGGTGCAACCACAAGCCAAAGTCGCGCTTGTCGATTTCAGCGTCTAGTTCATCCACGCTGCGCAGGCCGAGTTGGCGCAGGGCGAAAAAACGGTAGGGGCAATGGCGTAAATCTTCGTACGCGCTTTGCGACAGTTTGTTGACGCTCAAAGCTGCAGCCGAAGGCGATGGTGGGGTGAAGGGGGCTGCATGAACACTTCGGCGGGTTCTGAGTTCTGGGTTGGGTTTCCTTGCGTGTAAACCCATCACGGTTTGAACCAGCGGGCTGGGCAACAAGGCCTCCCCCGCATCGTCACTTTCTCGCCACAACACATCACACCACGGGTTAGCAAGCGCATGGGCCCACGCCAATCGGTGCGCTGCTTCCAAGGTTTCACGCAAAGGCAAGCCCAGCGCGGCGCGTTGCGCGGGCGACCACGGCCCACTGGGCTCGGGAGAAGCAGGCAAACGCACCTCATCGCAACCCACGATGACCAGCGCTTTGAACGGACGTGCCAGCATTTGGCTCATAGGTAAGACCACCACTTGCTCCTTGGCCGGGTACGGCGGGGTAAAACTAGCGTCTTCTAGGCTTTGCTGCACCCACTGGGTAAAGGCTGCCAAATCCAGGGTTTGCCCAGCCCACAAAGCGCTCCCGAGCAGGGTTTGCCATGGCGCAGACGGCTCTAAACGCAAAGCCGCTATGACTTTCGCGCCAGCCCCATCCTGCACTAAGCCCTCCCACATTCCACAACCCTCAAGCGCCGTTCGCAAAACTGCCAACCACTGGCCCAAGCGGCGCGAACCTTTGAAGCTGTCACGCACGAGGTTAACCACTGTGATGGCGTCTTGGCAGGGTGTGCGTTGGGCATTGCGCCAATCGCGAATCTGATGGCGACGCAGCTGCGATTCCAAACCATCCACATCAGCAACCCACCCCGAAGTCAGTTTGAGCCACGCCAACACAGCGTCGCTGGATGCGTTCCAAGACACCGCTTTAAGCAAAGCCATGACGCCAGCCCCAGCGTGGCTGGTCGAAAGCTTCCAACCCGTTTCATCGCGAATTTGCGCTCCAGCGCCTTCCAGCATGGCCTGAACTCTGCGGGTTAAGGCGCGGTCCGATGACACCAAAGCCAAAGGGAATCGCCCAGCGCAAATATGCGTCAAAACACAAGCAGCAGCGTGTTGCGCCTCATCTTGCGCATCCAAACACGCATGGAACACCGGGCTTGCCGGTGTGGGGCTAGAAGCCAGAGGAATCTGAACCATACGCTCGCCCCACACCGCCTGTAAGCCCGAGGCCATGGGGTCTTGAGAAAGCCCAGTGAGCACAATAAGCAGGTCGGCTTGGGCCAGCGCTTGCGGGGTAAACAACGCATCGGTGGCGTAGGTAGAAACGCCAGCCCATTCGACTGCCGAGCGAAGTGCGATGTGCTCAAAGGCCATGAAAGCCCCTTCTAAACCCAACGTTGCCGCACTGCGCGCGTTCTGCGTCCATTCAGAACGCTTTTCTACAGGGTACGCAGCCGCCAAGGGCCCGAGTTGGTGCGCAGCCTCCACCAGCAACTGCGCCAAAGCGCCGTGGTGCTCGGCATAACGCTGGCTTTGAATCAGCGATTGGGCGGTCAAAGTGTCCACTGCGGTATCAAACGCGATATCCCCGGCGCCTGGGGCAAATACCGCTATCGATTGACTCCAGTTTTTGGAGGTTTCAAAGCGAGGCGCAAAGCCATTTGGAAAGCGCGCCGCCCACATCTGCCTGGCTTGCCTCAGCAATTGCGCATAGGGCAGCAAAACAACCGTGCGTGAAGGATGGGCCCCCCTTTCAAGCATCAGCCCCGCAATACGGTCCAGAACGCCTGTGCCACTTGCAAACCAATGGGGATCAAAATTTTCTATGTCGTTCATAGCGACGTGAGCGAGCGGGAGGGTCTTGGTTTCTGTCACAATTACTCCACTTTAGCTGCTTCAACCTCCCTCCCGAAAGAAATTACTATGGCCAGCGATCTCATCAAACACGTCACCGATGCCACTTTTGAAACCGAAGTGCTTCAATCAACCCATCCGATATTGGTGGACTACTGGGCAGAATGGTGCGGGCCTTGCAAAATGATTGCGCCTATTTTGGACGAGGTTTCAGCCACCTATGCAGGCAAATTGAACATTGCCAAAATGAATGTCGATGAAAACCGGGAAATCCCCGCTAAATTTGGCATTCGTGGTATTCCGACGCTGATGCTCTTTAAAGACGGCGCACTCGCAGCCACCAAAGTCGGTGCTTTGAGCAAAGCGCAGTTGGTGGCCTTCATCGACGAGCAAATCAAATAAATTCAAAACCCAAGTCAAAACCAAACGCTGCACAGTTCAGTCAGCGTTTGGTGACAACCCCGATTTTCCTGTCATAATCAGTTCCGTTCACCCACATTTATCCCCAGTGGGCACCGCCATCACGGTGAAGAACACGGATGGCCAAGCGCTAACCCTCGCTCGCCGAATCCCTTACTCACCCCCAGATTTTTTGTACCTGCCGAAATTTTCGGTTAACTCCCCACCGGGACCTACTCCATGCACTTAAACGAACTCAAGGCACTGCACGTGTCAGAAGTACTCAAACAAGCCGAAGAGCTTGAAATTGAAAACACGGGCCGCATGCGCAAACAGGAGTTGATGTTTGCCATTATCAAAAAACGGGCCCGTACCGGAGAGCAAATCATTGCCGATGGCGTATTGGAAATTTTGCCTGACGGCTTTGGATTCTTGCGCAGCCCCGACACCAGCTACACCGCCAGCACGGATGACATTTACATCAGCCCAAGCCAAGTGCGCCGCTTTAACCTGCACACCGGTGACATGATCGAAGGCGAAGTACGCACTCCCAAAGACGGTGAGCGCTACTTTGCCCTCAACAAGCTTGACAAGGTCAATGGCGACTCCCCTGAGAGCAACAAGCACAAAGTCATGTTCGAAAACTTGACGCCGCTCTTTCCTAAAGAGCAAATGCGCTTAGAGCAAGACAATAAAAGCGACGAAAACATCACCGGGCGCATTATTGACATCATTGCCCCCATCGGCAAAGGCCAACGGGCATTGCTCGTTGCCCCACCCAAGAGCGGAAAAACCGTGATGATGCAACACATTGCACACGCTATTTCCGCCAATTACCCCAATAGCCACATGATGGTTTTGTTGGTGGACGAACGCCCAGAAGAGGTCACTGAGATGCAGCGCACCGTCAAAGGTGAGGTGATTGCTTCAACCTTTGATGAACCCGCCTCGCGCCACGTGCACGTGGCTGAAATGGTAATTGAACGAGCCAAACGTTTGGTAGAACTCAAAAAAGACGTTGTTATTTTGCTCGACTCGATTACCCGCCTGGCCCGGGCCTACAACAACGTGGTGCCTTCTAGCGGAAAAGTACTCACCGGCGGCGTGGACTCCAACGCATTGCAGCGCCCCAAACGCTTCTTAGGTGCAGCGCGTAATGTGGAAGAAGGCGGCTCTTTGACCATCATTGCCACCGCTTTGGTCGACACCGGAAGCCGCATGGACGAGGTCATTTTTGAAGAATTCAAGGGCACAGGTAACTCCGAAATTCACCTGGACCGGCGCTTGTATGAAAAACGCGTGTTTCCGTCGATTCAACTCAACCGCAGCGGAACGCGCCGCGAAGAATTGCTGTTATCTCCCGAAATTTTGCAAAAAACCCGCATCCTGCGCCAATTTTTGTACAACATGGACGAAATCGAGTCCATGGAAATGGTGCTCAAACAAATGCGTGCCACGAAAAACAACAGCGAGTTTTTTGACATGATGCGCCGAGGCGGCTAATCGCCCCCCACCCCGCTGTTTCACAGTGGTTTATAATCTTGGGCTTATCGCGTTAAGTACGCCGTTTTTTGAATTGGGTAAACAGTTTGCCCAAGGAACGGCGCGGCTAGCGCAACGGATGGAGAAAATATGAAAGACGGCATTCACCCTAACTACCGCGAAGTGTGCTTCATGGACTTATCGAACAGCTTTAAGTTCGTTACCCGTTCATGCGCTAACACCAAAGAAATGATCAAGATGGAAGACGGCCGTGAGCTGCCTTTGTACAAGCTTGATACCTCCAGCGAGTCCCATCCTTTCTACACTGGAACCCAAAAGTCGGTGGACAATATGGGCGGACGCGTAGAGAAATTCCGCAACCGTTTCGGAAAAACCACTGCAAAATAATTCGGATTCAGGTTTTGGCCTGACCCGTTACGAAGGCAGCCCGGGGTACCGCGCTGCCTTTTTTATGATGACGACCCTACCACCGTGAATCAACCCACACCCGCTATCGTCGCCCAGTCTGCCGTGCGTCGGCTGCCGCGTACTGCATTGCTTTTGCTGTGTGTTGCGTATGTGATTTTTGGCTTTGTTGGGCGCGACGGCTGGAAAAGTGCGGACATGGCGTCGGTGGGCTTGATGGCAAGCCTGGCGCAAGGAAGCTCGGACTGGCTGTTTCCTACGCTATTGGGAATCCCTTCCGAGCATGGCGCTTTGCTGCCGTATTGGTTCGGGGCGTGGGCCATCGCACTTTCACCCGCTGAAGCGGCATGGGCCGACTTCATGCTGCGTATTCCCTTTGGCTTTTTGTTAGCCCTGTCGATGGCTGGCACCTGGTACGGCACCTACAGCCTTGCTAGAAGTTTCCGCGCGCAACCGGTGGCATTTGCCTTTGGGGGACAAGCCAACCCTGCCGACTATGGCCGCGCGGTAGCCGATGGGGCCTTACTTGCGTTTATCGCCTGTTTGGGCTTGGCCCAGTTGGGCCATGAAAGTACGCCGGCGCTCGCCCAATTGGGGTTTGCAGCTTTGCTTTTCTTTGGCCTGTGCGCCCTACCTATCCGTCGCAAAGCGGGTTGGTGGGGATGCACCTTGGGCTTGCTCGGACTGGGATTAAGCGGCGCCCCTACGTTGGCCTTGCTCTTTGGATTGGGGGGCGCTGTCATTCACGTCGTAGACCCTCAAAAAAATCCTACACAAGACCCAACGAAGCAAAGCCCATGGGTCGACAGTGCTTGGATTGTGCTTGTCTGCGCAACCGTCGCTCTTCTTGCAACTTTTCTGCAGCTTTGGCGCTGGAAAATTGAACTCCCCCACGCGCTTTGGTTTGATTGGAATGGGTATGTGCAGTTGTTGGTCTGGTTTACCTGGCCGGCTTGGCCATTGGTGATGTGGACCGTGTGGAGTTGGCGCAGGCAGCTGATCAGTCGCCATCCCAGCCGCCACTTGCTGTTACCGCTGTGGCTCATGGGTGTGACCTTGGTTGCAACATTAACCACAGGCTCCTCCGACAGGACGCTGCTCTTGGCCTTACCGGCCATGGCATCTTTGGCTGCCTTTGCCTTGCCTACCCTCAAGCGGTCTGTTGCCTCCTTGATTGACTGGTTTACCTTGTTATTTTTTTCAGGCTGCGGTTTGGTTATTTGGGTTGTTTGGATTGCGATGCAAACCGGCGTCCCAAGCCAACCCGCAGCGAACGTTGCGCGGCTAGCCCCTGGCTTTGTGCCTGGGTTTTCATTCGCAGTACTCGCCATGGCTATCGCTGCTACCTTGGCTTGGGCGTGGTTGGTGCAATGGCGCGCCGGGCGCCACCAACCCGCGCTGTGGAAAAGCCTGGTACTTCCCGCAAGTGGAGCTGCTTGGTGCTGGCTGTTGTTAATGACCTTGTGGATGCCTCTGCTCAATTACACCCAAAGCTACCAAAGCTTGGTAGATCGTGCGCAAAAAGAAATCAATCGCCCC
>JAIPDD010000037.1 GCA_021737875.1 Sulfuritalea sp. | reverse complement strand
ACAAAATCTTGCGCCACACCGGTCCCGCGTTTCGCGAAGACCCGGTGCGCATTTTGCGCTTGGCCCGCTTTGCTGCCCGGTTTGCAGATTTCAAGGTAGCCCCAGAAACCATGGCGATGATGCAAGCCATGGTTGCAAGCCAAGAGGCGGAGCATTTGGTCGCGGAGCGGATCTGGCTTGAATTTTCCAAAGGGCTGATGGAGCAAGCGCCCTCTCGCATGGTGACCACGCTGCAAGCGTGTGGCGCATTGCAGGCCGTGATGCCCGCGTTGCATGCTGTAATCGATGACAAAACCATGCTGCTTTTGGATTACACCGCGCACCAAAACGCTGCGCTGGAAGTTCGTTTTGCTTGCTTGACGCATGGTTTGTCGGGGGTGCCCGCGTTTTGTCAAAGGCACCGTATTCCCGCCCCTTGTGCGGATTTGGCCGCCTTGCTTGAACGCAGTTTTGGTGAGATCAACCATTGCGACCCTTCCGATGGCGATCAAGTTGTCAACATACTTGAACAGTGCGATGCCTTTCGAAAACCTGCGCGTTTTGCCCTCTTACTCGACGCCTTGACCTGTATCGCCTACCCCGCACCCTACCCCCTGGCCGCACTTTTCACAACCGCTTTGCAGCTGGCGCAATCGGTCAACACCGAACTCGTTGCCACACACGCCATGCAAGAAGGGAAAACAGGGATGGCGATTGGCCAGTCGGTTACCCAAGCCAGGGCAAGGGCCGTGCGCGATGGTTTGCGAACCCCTTAATTGCATTGGTATGCTTTAGCCTATGTCACACTTACTTTTAGTCGAGGACGATGCGCTCCTTCAAGATGGCTTACGCGCACAGTTAGTCAGCGCAGGGCATACGGCTGAGGCTGCCAGCAATGGCCAACAGGCACTGACTTTTTTAGAGACGCAGCGTTTTGATGGGGTCGTTCTTGATTTGGGCTTGCCGCCTGTCCATGGCATCGACATGGATGGAATCCATGTGCTGCGAACCATTCGCCAGCGCTTGTCCAATCTTCCCGTTTTGATTCTGACGGCCCGCGACGATATTGATGACCGCGTTCAAGGCCTCAATGCGGGCGCAGACGACTACCTCACCAAACCCTTTGACATGGCCGAACTGCTGGCCCGTTTGGCAGCCATGCTACGCCGATCACGCATGCCCGCGTTTGATAGCGCGCCTGAATCTGAGCATTCTTTCAAACACCGTTTACGCATCGACCCCGATCTGCCCTTGGCTTGGCTGGGTGAGGAGGCCATGGATTTGACGCAACGCGAATGGTCGCTGCTCAAACTATTGCTGGACCACATTGGACAGGTGGTCAGCCGTGAAGATGTTTTTTCGGTATGGCAAACCCAAGCACCCGAAGTGGGTGCAAGTGGCTCCAATGCGCTTGAGGTTTATATCCATCGCTTACGGAGAAAGCTCCATGACAGTGGCTTGAATATCCGAAATATTCGGGGGCTTGGCTATATGCTGGAGTTGCATCACCCATGACGAAGGTCGCGCGTCACAGCGGCTTTTCGCTCAAGCGGCAACTGCTGGTGTGGTTGCTCGTGCCGCAGTTGGTACTTTGGCTCATGGGTGGAATTTTGGCTTTTCGGGTGGCCTTGATCTATGCCGAAAAAGCCATTGATCAATCCTTGACGCAGTCTGTTCGCGCTCTGGCGCGGCAGGTCAAACCGCTGGGTTCGGGTTTGCTGGTGGACTTTCCCAAGGCGGCCCAAGCGGTTTTAGAACAAGACCCAAAGGACCGACTGGCCTATATGGTGTCCTCCCCACCGGGAAGTTTTTTACTGGGCAACGGCAAGCTGCCAGGCCCCCCTAGCGAAATTTTGGTGGTGGATGACGTGCCCACCCTCTACGAAATTGCATTGGATGGCAAGCCAATGCGTGTGGCCTCAATGGAACTTAGCTTTGGAGATGGCCCAGCGATTCAGCGTATGCGGGTCCAAGTGGCTAAAAGCCTTGCCGTTCAACAAGCCATTGCCAGCGAGTTGGTGCGTGATGTTTTATCGCCTTTGCTGGTTTTGGGTGCCGTTTTAAGCTTTTTGATGTACGCAGGTATCCGCCGCGGCCTTTCTCCCTTAGAGCGCTTAGAAGCGCAACTGGCGTATCGCAACGCTGCCTCTTTGTCACCGATAGAGCTCACGCAAGCACCACAAGAGGTTCACTCCTTGGCCCATGCACTCAACCAATTGCTCGCCACGGTGCGCAGAAGTTTGACGCAGGAAAAACGGTTTTTAAATGACGCTGCCCACCAACTGCGAACGCCCTTGGCGGGATTGATCAGTCAAACGGAATTGGCAATGCAAGAAACAGATCCGCAGGCATTGCATGACCGGTTGCAAAAAGTCCATATCGGCGCACAACGCAGTGCGCATTTGGTGCATCAACTGCTTTCACTTGCACGCACCGAAACAGACGTGGCATTGCAAAAAGTCGATGTAGCCGCACTTGCCCGCGAGGTCGCCCGCGAATGGACGCCAAAAGCGGTGGCCTCAGGGATTGATTTAGGCTTTGAAGGCGAGGAGCATTTGCACCTTGCAGGCGATAAGCTGCTTTTGCGCGAAGCCCTTAATAACCTCATTGACAATGCCTTGCGTTACTGCCCGCGCGATTGCAGCGTGACCTTGCGGGTAGGGCGAGGGCCCAACGCATTGGCCTGGGTCGAAGTCGAAGACACAGGATTGGGCGTCAAAGAAAGCGATCGGCCCAAGCTTTTTGAGCGTTTTTGGCGGGCCAGTGAGCTTCCTGGGGGCTGCGGACTTGGGCTCGCCATCGTGGCAGAAATCGCCCAACGGCATGCCGGTTCCGTTCAAGCCATCCCCACCCAGCCCCAGGGTCTTACCATCCGGTTAGAGTTCCCGCTTCCCTAAAGAACCGTTTAACTGGCGCTGGACAGCCGACTTCCGTTGGAAGCATCAAACCAGTTCAGGTGCACGTGACTGAGTTCCAAGCCCACCACATTGCCGGGTTGGTAGTGGGTGTTGGGCGCCGTACGTACCGTGATATTGCCCACCTCGGTTTTCACAACAACATAGGTGTCTGCACCGGTG
Source organism: Sulfuritalea sp. (assembly GCA_021737875.1). GTDB lineage: Bacteria > Pseudomonadota > Gammaproteobacteria > Burkholderiales > Burkholderiaceae_C > Allorhodoferax. The sequence continues at coordinate 13,718 of JAIPDD010000037.1, read as the reverse complement.
GGCTCCACAATAGTGACTTCACCACGCCAAGCGCCACTGTCTTGTAACTTCACATGTTCCGGACGGATTCCCAATACGGCCGGGCCTTGCGCCGGGCAAGGGCACGGGAGCGCTGTGGAAGCAAAACTAAATTGTCCTTGCGCACCGGCCACGGCCACATGACCATGGACCAAGTTCATGGTGGGTGAGCCGATGAATGTGGCTACATAGGTGTTGGCGGGGCGGTTGTAAATTTCATCGGGCGTTCCAATTTGTTGTAACACGCCATCTTTCATCACCGCAATGCGGCTGCCCAAAGTCATCGCCTCAATTTGGTCGTGGGTGACGTAGACGCTGGTGATCCCCGAGACCTGGTGCAAGCGTTTGATTTCAGCGCGCATCTCGACGCGCAACTTGGCATCCAAATTACTCAAGGGTTCATCAAACAAGAATAGCTGCGGATCGCGCGCTAAGGCGCGCCCCATCGCCACCCGCTGGCGCTGCCCGCCGGAGAGCTGCGCGGGACGGCGGTCTAACAAATGCTCAATTTGCAACATGGCAGCGACTTCGGCAATGCGCTTGATGCGCTGCGCCTTGGGCACTTTGCGCATCTCCAGCGCAAAACCAATATTGTCAGCCACACTCATCGTGGGGTACAAGGCGTAGCTTTGGAAGACCATCGCGATGTCGCGCTGCGCAGGGGCGATACCCACCACGTTTTTTCCAGAAATACGAAGTTCGCCCTCAGTCGGTTCTTCCAGTCCTGCAATGATGTTGAGTAGCGTTGATTTTCCGCATCCTGAAGGGCCGACCAAAATCAAGAATTCGCCAGGGGCAACTTCAATATCGATGCGCTTGAGGACTTCGACGGCTTTATCGCCTTTACCAAACGACTTGCGAATACCTGCAATGTGAAGTGATGCTGCCATTTTTTTATCCTTTCACAGCACCCGCTGTGAGTCCTTTTACAAAATATTGCCCTGCCAACACATAGACCAACATCGTGGGCAAGCCCGCTATCACGGCAGCAGCCATGTCGACGTTGTAGCTTTTGACGCTGCTCGAGGTATTGGCCATGTTGTTGAGCCCCACGGTGATGGGCTTGCTGTCTGCGCCACTAAAAGCGACACCAAATAAAAAGTCGTTCCAAATATTGGTGAACTGCCAAATCAAGGTGACCATCAGAATTGGCGTAGACATAGGAACCACGATGCGCCAAAAAATTCGCCAAAATCCCGCACCGTCCATGCGCGCTGCATTCACCAATTCACGCGGTATGGCAGTGTAGTAATTGCGAAAAAACAATGTCGTTCCGGCCAAGCCTGCAATGCAATGCACCAACACCAAGCCGCCTAAAGAACTCGACAAGCCCAAATAGCCCAACACTTGGCTCATGGGCAAGAGCACCACTTGAAAAGGCATGAACACACCAAAAAGCATGAAGCCAAAAAGCACTTCACTGCCTCTGAATTTCCACATGCTCAAAACATAGCCGTTGATCGCGCCCCATGCGGTTGAAATCAACACGGCGGGTACCGCCATCACCACGGAATTCATAAAGTAGGGCTTCAAACCACGGCAGTCCACTCCGGTACAAGCGCTGTCCCACGCCAAGCGCCAGCTGTCTAAATTTAAGCTGTGCGGCAAGCTCAACAGATTGCCTGAGCGGATTTGGTCTGCATCTTTGAACGAGGTGGCCAACATCACATACAAAGGCGCCAAGAAAAAAGCGGCGGCAAGTAGCAACACGGCGTACACCAAGCCGCGTGAAATGTATTTTTCTGTCATAGCCTTAGTGCTCATGGGGTTTGCTGCGAAGCTCGCTGTACAAGTAGGGAACCACAATGGCAGCGACGGTTGCAAGCATCATGGTCGCACTGGCGGCACCCAGACCAATTTGTCCGCGCGTAAAGCTCATCACATACATGAATGTGGCTGGCACGTCCGAGGCGTAGCCCGGCCCGCCCGCCGTCAAGGCCATTACCAAATCGAAACTTTTGATCGATAAATGCGACAAGACCAGAACAGTAGAAAAAACCACGGGGCGTAAGATAGGCAAAATAATTCGCCAGTAAATGCGCGGCAAGCTGGCACCATCCATTTGCGCTGCTTTGATGATGCTGTCGTCAATCCCGCGCAAACCCGCCAAAGAAAGCGCCATCGCAAAACCTGCGGACTGCCAAATCCCAGCAATCACAACGCAGTAAATCGCGGTATCACTTTGCACCAACCAATCAAAGCCAAAGCTGGCCCAGCCCAGGTCGTGCATGAGTTTTTCCAAACCCAAACTGGGATTCAAAATCCATTTCCAAGCCGTGCCCGTCACAATAAATGACAAGGCCATGGGATACAAATACACGGTGCGCAAGACGCCTTCGAGGCGCACTTTTTGGTCCAAGAAAATCGCCAAGCCCATGCCCAGCGCCATGGAGCCGCCTACATACAGCACACTAAAAATACCCAGGTTTTTCAGTGCAAGCCGCCATCGGTCCATTTCCCACAAACGGATGTATTGTTCTAAGCCAACGAACTCGTCGTAGTTGGGCAGCATCCGCGAAGCAGTCACTGACAAGATGCCATTCCACACCATGAAGCCATAAATAAAAGCAAAGCCCAGCACAAAGCCTGGTGCAATCACCAATTTGGGGATGATGTTTTCTAATGATTTCATGGCGTCTTACAAAGCCTTCCTAAAAGAAACCCCGTCCCATCACCAAGCCAAAGCCTGCGATGAAGACGGGGCCATGCGACTCCCGTTAAGCCTGAGGCTTATTTGGTCGCAGCTGCTTTGGCAATATTGGCTACGCCGGCAGCGATAGAAATTTTGTCGTCATTCCAGAACTGGCTGACTGCGTCTTTGATCGCGCCTTCAGCAGCTGGTTTGATAGCCATTCCGTGCGCAACCGAAGGAACCAAGCCGCCCGTTTTTGCGGTGTCCACAAAGTCTTTGCTAGAAAGCTTTGCGCAGTCATCAAACTTGGCCATGTTCATGTTCAAACGCACAGGGATGGAGCCCTTGTTCAAGTTGAACACTTCTTGGAAGTCGGTTCCCATGATGGAAGCGGCCAAATCACCCTGTGCCTTTTGAGCGCCAGTGTCTTTGAGCTTGAACATGGCAAACGAGTCCACGTTGAAGGTGTACGCATTGGCGGTACCAGGAGCGGCAGCGCAAATGTAGTCTTTGCCTGGCACTTTGCCTGCGGCAGAGAATTCACCCTTGGCCCAGTCACCCATGAACTGGAATGCGGCCTTCTCTTGAATCACCATGGCAGTGGCCAAATTCCAATCGCGCCCAGGCGCTGCAGGATCGGTGTAGCTTTTGATTTTTCGGAAGGTTTCCAGTGACTTCTTCATGGTGTCGCTGGTCAAGGCTTTGGGGTCGAGCTTGATCAAGGCATCGTTGTAAAACTTAGCGCCGCCCACACCCAAGACCACCGATTCAAAGGTCGTGAAGTCTTGCCAGTTTTGACCACCGTGGGCCACTGCAATCAGTCCTGCTTTTTTAACTTTGTCTGCAGCTGCAAAAAACTCGTCCCATGTCTTAGGTGCACCGCTGACGCCGGCTTTCTTCAACACAGCCGCGTTGGCCCACATCCAGTTCACTCGGTGAACGTTGACAGGGGCAGCCACATAGTTGCCCTTGTATTTCATGACATCGGCAACCACGCCTGGGAGCAGGCTGTCCCATTTTTCTGCCTTGGCAGTTGCATCGAGATTGGCGAGCACACCTTCAGCGGCCCACTCTTGAATCGCAGGGCCTTTGATTTGGGCTGCTGCAGGAGGGTTTCCGGAAACGACGCGGCTTTTGAGCACCGTGGCGGCATTGTCACCACCGCCGCCTGCAACGGCAAAATCTTTCCAAGTGTGGCCCTTGGCTTGCATAATTTTCTTGAGTTCAGCCACTGATTTGGCTTCGCCACCGGAAGTCCAGTAATGCAATACCTCGACCTCACCTGCCATGGCCGCGCTCGTCGCGACCACCAAAGCCACCGCAGTAGCCAATTGAGAAAGCTTCAACATCATGTCTCCAGTACTTTTATTGCGGCAAAGTGTCCGCAAGATAGGGTTAAATCCGTTCTGGCACCGCGCCAGCACGAATTCATTAATTATTCATTAATTAATTTAACCCAGGTACTGGGACTTTCCCTAGGTTTTTGCGTCCAATACCAAGGCCAAGGCGGCGTAATCCCCCACTTGCAAGCCCAATCCCGCAGGAACTACTGCAAGGCCTTCCGTCAAGGCAGCAAACTTTCCCTGCCAATGCGACTGGAGCTTCGGAAGCAAGAATTCACGGTGGTGCCAAAACACACTGCCACCCATGCTGATGCGCTGCAAATCCAAGGTGGCGGCCATGTTGTACAGCGTTCGGCCCATCACCCGGCACAGTTCATCGACCAACCCAATAGCCAGCGCATCGCCAGCTTGGGCTGCAGCCATCAGTGCAGAGGCATCGGCGTAGCCTTGCGAACCGAATCGCCGGGCAATGGCGTTGCCAGCAACCAAGCCTTCGACATCACCCACATTGCCGCAGCCACACAAGGCCTCGGCGTCGTCGCTGACAAACGTATGGCCCGCATGGCCCGCATTACCGTTTTTTCCGCGCAAGATCCGGCCATCGACACACAGCCCCATTCCAATGCCTGTGCTCCATGTCACGTAGGCGCAGTTGGCCATGCCCTGCAACGCGCCCCAGCGGCGCTCTGCTTCGAGCGCGGCCACCCCATCGTTTTCCACCCGCACATGGGGGAAAGCCTGCGACAGGGGGGCCTCCAAATACGCAGTGGGCCAGTCATTGGGAAGCCCGCGCGCTTTACCGGCCAAGCCGCCGCAGATATTGGGCGCTGCGAGTTCAATTTTTCCGGCTTGCATCACAAACGGCCCACACGACGCAACGCCAACGGCCGCGATGTCAGCCACGGTCAACCCACCTGCTTGGCAGCTTGCGCTAATTAAACGGATGATTTGCGCCGCAACTGCGCCCCGATCTCCAACTGTGGCGGTGGGCTCAAACACCTTGCCTCGCACGCCCTGGCGATCGGCCACACTGACCGCGATCTTGGTGCCGCCAATATCAACGCACGCCACTGGCGCCTTCAAAGAGGAGAAATGAATTTCAAAAGTAGCAGCCATAAAAACTCAGTGTTTGCGAATGTTTCGCTTAAAGAATGCGCCCGTAATCGTCTTGCAGGCGAATGATGTCATCTTCACTCAAATAGTCTCCCATTTGGACTTCTAAGATTTCAACCAATGCATCCGTTTGATTCGCCAATCGATGGACTTGCCCGATGGCAATGTCACAGTGCTCCCCCGGTTGCAAATCAAAAATCTGGTCGTCCAATGTCACCCGCGCCACCCCTTGCAAAACCACCCAATGCTCGCGCCGGTGCTGGTGTTTTTGCAAACTGAGTTGCTGGCCCGGCAAAACTCCGATGCGCTTGAGTTTGATGCCCTCTGTGTGAGAAGACACGCTCGATACAGATTCGTACCAACCCCAAGGTCGCTGGGTGCGCTCCACGGTTTCGCTGCGAAAGGTGTTGTTCATATGGGGCATCCTAACGCTGCGCGGCCACTGGGGTTACTGCATAGTTACAAACAATGCATCTTGTCGCCATGGGCAAACCCCAGCGGTGTCCATGGCGCCCCCTTGCCAAGCGCGATGACTTTAAATAGCTCTCCCATTTCATGCTCCATGATCAATTTTTGAGCCGCAACGCGCTCAGGCAGGCTGGCCGCTTGCATCAAAGAAACGATGCCGCAGTTCATCAAGAAATGGGCCTGGTTGGTATACCCCAAAACCTCCAAGCCCGCGTCTTGCGCAGCCAAGGCAATGCCGGTGAAGTTGACGTGGGCGGTGATGTCTTTGTGACCCACGTGGCGCAGTGGATCGGAATCGCTTTGGTGGGCTTGGTGGCACATCACCGTTCCCATGTGGCGCTGCGGGTGGTAGTACTCTGATTCTGGGAAACCATAGTCCAATAAAAATACCGCGCCGGTTTGCAGCCGGTCGGCCAGGGTTTGAACAAAGCCTTGCGCCTGGGCATGTATTTCAGTCAGGTAGTCGTGCGCGTCTGCCACTTCCATCGGCGGGCGCAAAGAACTGGGGCGGTCTTGCCACATAAACGCTTGGTTTTCAGCTTGGGGACTTGCAGAAATCAAAGCAACGCCGCGCTCATGCCAAACGCCACCAACGCGAGACAGCATCTGAACCGGCATCGCGTCGAGCACCTCGTTACCGATCACAACCCCATTCATGGCAGCAGGCAAAGCACTAACCCACTGAACCACATCTACATGGTCTATCAAGCGCGCGCGCTGGCGTTCTTTCAAGGTGCTTGAAATATCCACAATGGTGTAACGCCGAACCTTGACACCCAAGGCGGCCAGCGCATTGAGCAACTGCTGGGCCAGAGCGCCGGTTCCTGCACCAAACTCCCATAGTTCATCGGTCTGGGTATGCGCCAAGGCCTGGGCGATTTGACGCGCGAATGCGGTAGCAAACAAGGGGGTCATCTCCGGCGCCGTCACAAAGTCGCTGGTGACCGCGGTATCGCCAGGACGGGTTGGCATGGCGCCAAACTTGGGTAAATCATTGGCGTAATAGCCTAAACCAGGGGCATAAAGCGCCTCGGCCATGAACACATCAAAGCCAATCCAGCCCTGCGCTTGGGCGATGACCTTGGCCAGGTGCATGGTCATAGGGGTCGTTAAACTAGAGGGCGCTGTCATTTTGTTTCACTTTATTTTTAGCCTGACCGATTGTCCTTCAATGCCCGTCCCATTTTCTTCGACTTCAGCCAATACGGCGCCGACCGTTTTGGTCACTGGCAGTGCCAAACGCTTAGGGCGAGAAATCGCTTTGGCCCTGGCGGCCGAGGGTTGGCGGGTGGCGGTGCACTACAAGGGCTCCGCCCTTGAGGCTGAAAAAACGTTCGCTGATTGTGCGGCCCTGACCCCCGGTGCGGCCCTCTTTCAAGCGGACTTGAGCGATGAATCGGATGTGAGGGCATTGTTTCCCCGGGTGGTTGAACAACTGGGAACGGTTGACGCCGTGGTCAACAGCGCCTCTACTTTTGAACACGACAACCCCGCCAGCTTCGGGTTCGAAGCGATGGAAACCCATATGCGCACCAACACGGGCGCCGCCATTATTTTGGCGCAAGCTTTGCATGCGCACATGGATGCGCGCAACCGCGCAGCGCCCGATAACGCGTCAGAGCCATCCGAAGTTCACAGCGGCGCTGTGGTCAATATGTTGGACCAAAAACTCTGGAACCAAAACCCCGATTTTTTCAGCTACACCTTGTCCAAGGCCGCTTTAGAAGCTGCAACCACCATGCTCGCTTTGGCCTTGAGTCCTTTGGTTCGGGTCGTCGGGGTTGCTCCGGGGTTAACCCTCACCAGCCACTTGCTCACGCAAGATAAATTTGCAGCGCTGCACAAGCTTTCTCCCTTGGGGCGCTCCTCTACGCCCAAAGACGTGGCCGCTACGGTCCGTTTTGCGCTAGAGAACCAATCGATTACCGGAACCACCCTGCTGGTGGATGGCGGTCAACACCTCATGCGCTTTGAGCGCGACTTTTCTTTGATGTAAGGCGTTTGCATGTCTCCCACCACCGGCTCTCAAATTCTGACGCTCAACGGCTTACGCTTTGAAGCCAATTTAGGCATTTTGGAATCGGAGCTCGCAGCGCCCCAACCCATCCAGGTGGACGCAGAGTTGCACTTAGGCGTTCAGCCCTTGCTGCCCAGCGATGACGATATCAACCATGTGCTGGACTACCGCAAGGTGCGCCAAATCATCATTGCAGAGTGCACCGCAGAGCATGTGAATTTGCTCGAGAGTTTGATCGGCAAATTGGCCCATCGCTTGTTGCAGCTCCCAGGTGTTTTAGGGGTGCGGGTCAAAATCGCCAAACTCAAAATCTTTGATGATTGCGAAGTCGCCATCCGGGTTGAAACCGGTCAGTGGTAAGCCCAAGGAAGCCTTATGAATGCAACATGGATTGAAGAAGAACAAGCCGTCGCGGCCAAAGACACAGCGGCCTTAAAAATTGAGCGGGAAACACACAAGCTAGAAAAACGCTTGTGCCGACAGGTAGGCCAAGCCATCATGGACTTCAATATGATTGAAGAAGGCGACCGCGTGATGGTTTGCGTCTCCGGTGGCAAAGACAGCTACGGCATGCTCGATATTTTGCTCAAAATGCAGCAACGCGCTCCGATTTCATTTGAGCTGATCGCCGTGAATTTAGACCAAAAACAACCCGGCTTTCCTGACCACATCTTGCCTGCGTACTTAAAGCAACTCGGCGTTCCGTTTCACATTGAAACGCAAGACACCTACAGCATTGTTAAAAAGGTCATCCCCGAAGGCAAAACCATGTGCAGCCTTTGCAGCCGCTTGCGCCGAGGCATTTTGTACCGCGTGGCCGATGAACTCAAAATTACAAAAATTGCCCTAGGCCACCACCGCGACGACATGTTGCAAACGTTTTTTCTCAATATGTTTTTTGGCGGCAAGCTCAAAGGCATGCCGCCCAAATTGGTCAGTGACGACGGTGGCCACATCGTGATTCGCCCCTTGGCCAACGTGGCTGAAAAAGACCTGACACGCTGGGCTGCGCACCGCGCTTTCCCCATCATTCCCTGCACGCTGTGCGGAAGCCAAGAGAACTTGCAACGCAAGCAAATTGGCAACATGCTGCGCGATTGGGAAAAACAATACCCCGGTCGCATCGAAAGCATGTTCACGGCGCTTCAAAACGTGGTGCCCTCACATTTGATGGATACCAAGCGCCACGACTTTAAAAACATCAAAACCACAGGGCTTGCGGATGCAGAAGGGGACAAAGCCTTTGATGCAGAAGAGTTTTCACCCGCTTCTCTGCCTGGCCTCCAACTGGTGAGCCTGTAAGCCCATGCTGCGGTCTAGTTTGCACTTTAAAGCATTTCTTTGCAGGGCGCTGGGGGTGTTCTGTTTATTGGTTTTAGGTGGCTGCGCCACAACCCGTGTGATTGACAGCGAGGTGCGCAGTTTTGCGGGTTCAACGCCCCCCACCCAGCCTGCAAGCTACCGGTTCGAGCGCTTGCTTTCGCAGGACCTTCAGGCCCCCACGCAGGAGCGACTCGAAACTATCGCGCAACCCCTGCTAGAGCGCGTAGGCTTGCGCAAAGCAGTCACCGAACCCCAGTACGCCTTGATCATGACGGCCAGCGTTGAGGCCATCGAAAATCCAACATTCAGTCGCTCTTGGAAACGCCAGCAATGGCTAGACCGGGATGGGTTCATGCGACTTCCTTCCATGGGGTTGATGCTTGAGCCATCTTGGAAGCGCTACAGCGTTACGCTGCTATTGCGTGACATCGCAAGCAGCCAAACTGTTTTTGAAAGCAGCGCCCAACACATCGGTCCCTGGTCTGATACCCAACAGCTGCTCCCTGCCGTGATTCGCGCCGCCTTGAGCGACTACCCAAACGCACAACCGCAGCCCCACCCTGTATTCATTGAAGTTTCGCCGACTGTTGTAACCAGCCCATGACCCACGCACGCACACCCTCTGTTCGCATTACTGCAGTTCGCCACGGCGAAACTGCTTGGAACGTTGACACCCGTATTCAAGGGCAACTCGACATCGCGCTCAATGACCATGGCCAGTGGCAAGCGCAACGGGTGGGCCTGGCACTCGCAGACAGCGGCATTGACCACATTTACTCCAGTGATCTTCAGCGCGCCCACAGCACCGCCCAAGCGATCGCCGCGCACGCGGGCATTCCCACCGACAGCATTGCACTGCACAAAGGTCTGCGTGAACGCGCGTTTGGCAGCTTTGAAGGGCAAACCTACGCTGAGATAGAAGCCCAGTGGCCTGAAGAGTCCAAGCGCTGGCGCCAGCGTGACCCGCACTGGGCGCCGCCCGGGGGCGAAACGCCGCTGCAAACCTTCGATCGGGTAGCTCAGGCCCTTGCCGACATCGCAAGCCAACATACTGGCCAACATATCGTACTGGTCGCCCACGGTGGGGTTTTAGATATGCTCTACCGGCTGGCAACGCAGCAGGCTGTTGATGCACCGCGCACCTGGGATTTAGGCAACTGCGCCATCAACCGCCTGCTTTGGACGCCGGACTCTTTGACGCTGGTCGGCTGGGCCGATGCGGGTCACCTTGAAACCGAAACCCGAGACGAATTCACGGCTTAATTTTTAGTTTGACTGGATTTATTGCATGTCCAAAATTATTGTTTTTGCTTTCCCTGTTTTTTTAATGTGCATCGCTTTGGAGTTTTGGTGGGACCAACGCCAAGCACGCTTAAAAGGCTTGTCATCGCGGTTTGGACTCAGTGACTCTCTCAATAGTTTGAGTTTGGGCCTGATGAGTCAATTAACAGGCGTTTTGAGCAAGTTCATCGGCTTATTGCTTTACGCCGCCGTATTTGATTACATCGCTCTTTTCCCGGATGCCGACCTATGGAAACAACCTGTGGGCTGGCTTCTCGCTTTGGTCATTTATGATTTTTGCTATTACTGGTTGCACCGCGGCGGCCACCGTATGGCCATCCTTTGGGCAGCGCATGGTGTACACCACCAAAGCCAGTACTACAACCTGACCACCGCACTGCGCCAAACCTCTACCGGCGCATTTTTTGGTTGGATTTTTTACCTGCCCATGGCGGTGCTCGGTGTTCCACCTTTGCTGTTTGGCATCGTCGCATTGGTCGATTTACTCTACCAATTTTGGGTGCACACCGAACACGTGAAAAAACTCGGCTGGTTTGACCGCGTTTTTTGCTCGCCCAGCAACCACCGCGTTCACCACGCTATTAACGACGGTTACCTTGATCGCAACTACGGTGGCATTTTGGTGGTCTGGGATCAGTGGTTTGGCACGTTCACGCCGGAGCAAGAAACTTGCGTTTACGGAACCCGCGACCCCTTGAACAGTTGGAACCCCCTTTGGGCCAATACCCAAGGCTATGTTCGTTTAGCGCAAACCAGCCTCCAACTCCCGTCTTGGCAAGACAAAATCAAAGTGTGGTTTAAACCGCCAGGCTGGCTTCCTGCCTCTGCGGCTGCTTTAGAAAAACCAGAATTTCAGATGGCCAAGGTGAGTACGTACCAGCCGCATCGCACAACCGGCCAACATGCCTTTGCCAGTGTGCAACTCGTTTTCATTTTATTTGCAGGCGCTGCGTTTTTGTGGGTGGCCGACGAGTTACCCCTGCAAACCGCCGCGGTGTTTTGTGTGGGCTTGTGCGCCAGTCTGTGGGTTCTGGGGCGCTATACCGAGGGGCAGCTGCGCGGATGGCAAGCGGCGCTGTTGCACGGCGCAACAGCCACCGCTTTGGCGCTAGCTCAGTAAATCGGGGTGCAGCGTGCTCGGGGGCACAACGCCCAAATGGCGGTAAGCCGCCAGCGTAGCAATGCGACCGCGCGGGGTGCGTTGCAAATAGCCTTGTTGAATCAAGTAGGGCTCAATCACATCCTCGATGGTTTCGCGCTCTTCGCCAATACTGGCGGCGATATTGTCCAAACCCACGGGCCCGCCATCAAAACGGTGAATCACCGCTTCTAGCAACTTGCGGTCCATAAGATCGAAGCCCTGCGGATCTACATCCAGCATCGCCAACGCCCGGTTGGCAATATCAAGCGTAATCTTCCCCGCCCCTTTGACTTCCGCAAAATCACGTACGCGGCGTAGCAGCCGATTGGCAATGCGCGGCGTTCCACGCGAGCGCCGCGCAATTTCAAAACCGCCATCGGGATCGGTAGGCACTTTCAGCAAACCCGCACTGCGGGTGACAATGCGCAAAAGCTCGTCGGAAGAATAAAACTCTAAGCGCGCCACAATCCCAAAGCGGTCCCGCAATGGGTTGGTCAACATACCCGCACGGGTTGTTGCCCCGACCAGGGTAAAGGGTTGCAAGTCGAGCTTGATAGACCGCGCTGCAGGGCCTTCTCCAATCATGATGTCGATTTTGTAGTCCTCTAATGCAGGGTACAAAATTTCTTCCACCACGGGGCTTAAGCGGTGAATTTCATCAATAAATAAAACGTCGTTCTTTTCTAAGTTGGTTAACAGCGCCGCTAAATCTTTGGGTTTTTCTAAAACGGGTCCGCTGGTCTGGCGCAGGTTCACGCCCAGCTCATGGGCAATGATGTGGCTCAGCGTGGTCTTACCCAATCCAGGCGGGCCAAAGAGCAAAACATGGTCAAGCGCTTCGTCGCGCTTTTTGGCCGCTCCAATAAAAATCTCGAGCTGCTCACGCACCTTCGCCTGGCCCACATAGTCATCGAGCAGCTTTGGCCGCAAGGCCCGCTCAATCGCCTCTTCGCTTGAAGACACAGGCCCAGGCGATACAACGCGCTGCGCAGGCGCAGAAGCAGGAGAAAAATCGTCAGTCTGAATACTCACAAACCACCGTTTAAAAATGAATCAAAGGGCAAGAAAAAAGCTGCGATGCTTACAGCATGGCAGCTTGGATGGATGGCAAAACCACCAATCGTCAGGAAAGCAAAGCTTACTTCATCCAACCCGACACCGTATCTACGGTTGAATCGTACGCTGATGTCAAAGTAGAGCAGCCGCCAAGCAAAAGGCCGGCCAAAAGAGAAACTGCCACTGTTAAAACGCGAAATTTCATAGAGACTCCTTAAGGTTGGTGAAACACATGTTAAACCATACCATAGGATCCCCCATTTTCAAGGCCTATTAACATCTGTAGCGTATTGAGCACCACGTTTTCTGGCCGGGGGCGGTGTTTGCTAACTTTTAGGATGGTTGATCCGCCCTTTTAATTTTCCAAAATGAATTTAGCGGCGGCACCCACCATCTGATCTTCTACCTTATTAAATCCATGGTATGCCAATCCCATGCAGGGCAGGCCTACGTTTTCTCCTCCATCAATCATGACCAATTCTGATTTGGTTTCTTTGCTTCGCCCCTTGATGATTGATTCGGATGCGCTTATTGGCGTAGCGGCACAAGCTTCTTTTTGATGGTGGATTGCCATGACTGGCTTGCCAAAGCCATTGCTTAAAGTTTCACCAATATGGGTACCAGCAATAACAATTCCAGAAACTGCTCCCGCGCTCTCGCGTTGATTGGCAAATTGAATCGCAGTGACTGTTCCCATACTGTGTCCAAAAATCCAAACGGGGGCATTAAATTTATTTTTGTAATATTTAACAACACCTTCAACGCGTCCTAGATGTTCAGGTTTGCTACGCACATTTCCGCGCCGCGCGTCACCCAAGTCATAAGGCGAATCAACCAAAACTGCATTGATTCCATACGACTGCCATAAGCCTGCAGATCGAATGAGTGGATTTTGCTTAGAAGTCGAACCGTCTGACTTTAAATCTAATACCCCATCGCCCCCAATGAACAACAGAACGACTGCTCTAGGCTTTGTGGTCTCAGTTAAAAAAGTTTTGGTAGGCGCCTGGCCAGACTGTGGAATTTCAAGCAGCTGTCCACAGACAATGACGGGGTAGAGAAGAACAAGCAGAAGAGTCAATATTTTCATTGGAGCCTCTAGACGTTTGTGAGGTGGTACTCTAGTCCAAATGAAAATGCCCCGCATATGCAGGGCATTATTTAAGTTTGGTGGTGGAGTCGCTCGCTAATCCGAACTCATCTCAACCGGTTGGTAGTATTGTAGCGGAAGCACGCGGACATTTGTGGGGTTTTGACAAATTGACTCAATGTGTTTGATCATCAGCGCCCGATACATGCCGGGCC
>JAIPDD010000036.1 GCA_021737875.1 Sulfuritalea sp. | reverse complement strand
AAAGCACCAACAGCGTACTGCAGCGCGTGGCTCAGGTCTGGGATCAAGCAGGGCGCAACACATTGCAAGACCAGGTTTGGATCACCCACGCCGGCGTCGCACGCGCAGCCGATTTGATTTCCAAAGGTATTCGAGAAGTCAGCGATGCCAGCCAATGGCCGAAACATGCGCCGGCTTATGGGGAGTGGGTTACTTTGGACTTGTAGCCACAAACTGAAGAGACGGAACACTCCCAACACATGGGCTTGCGGGCCTGGCACACATAACGGCCATGCAAAATCAGCCAATGGTGCGCGTCGACCAGGTATTTCGCAGGAATACGTTTGAGCAGTTTGCGCTCAACATCGAAAGGTGTTTTGCCTGGCGCCAAGCCGGTTCGGTTGCCTAGGCGAAACAAATGTGTGTCCACGGCCATGGTCGGTTCACCAAACGCCACATTCAACACCACATTCGCTGTCTTGCGGCCTACGCCTGGCAGTGCTTCCAGTTCTTCGCGGGTTCTAGGAACGTGGCCGCCATGCAAATTCACCAGCATCTGACAGGTTTGGTACAAATGCCGGGCTTTGCTTCGAAAGAGACCAATGGTCTTGATGTGGTTTTCCAAGCCTTGCAAACCCAAATCCAGCATCTTTTGCGGGGTGGGGGCTACCACAAACAAGCGGCGTGTTGCCTTGTTCACGCCGATGTCTGTGGCCTGCGCGGAGAGCAATACGGCGGCCAACAACTCAAACACGCTGGCAAAGTGCAACTCCGTTTGCGGGTGGGGGTTGGCGGCTTGCAAGGTAGAGAAAAAAGTTTCGATCTGGGAAGGGGTCATAAATGGAGGAAGACTGGAGCGACAATACTGATAAACACCACCGCGAAAGATACACCATGCCTCTGCAATTTGCCGATCGCTTGAACCAAATCGAAACCTCCGCCATTCGGGAGCTGTTCAAGCTGCTGGGTAAACCCGGAATTATCAGTTTTGCGGGGGGCTTTCCAGACCCTGCTTTGTTTGATGTTGAAGGGCTTCGGATTGCAACAGACTTTGTTATGACGCATAACCCGGGCCCCGTCTTGCAGTACGGTGCGACGGAAGGGTGGGAGCCTTTGCGCGAGCAAATCAGTGTCTTCATGGCGGCCAAAGGCGCCACGGTTGCGCCACAAGGCCTGATCGTGACCACCGGAAGCCAGCAGGCGCTGGACTTGATTGGTAAAACCATCATCTCGCCCGGAGACAAAGTGATTGTGGAGGCGCCTACATTTCTAGCCACGATCCAGTGTTTTCGTTTGTATGGCGCACAACTCATAGGCGCCCCCATTGATGCCAACGGCGTTGATGTGGACCGCTTAGAGCAACTCATTGAAGAACACCGGCCCAAGCTGGTTTACCTGATTCCTACGTTTGGCAACCCCAGTGGCGCCACATTAAGTTTGGAGCGACGCAAGCGAATTTTGGAAATTGCAGCGCGAACCCACACCTTGATCGTGGAAGATGACCCCTACGGCGAGTTGTACTTTGACAAGGCACCACCGCCCAGTTTGTTAGCGCTGAGCGACCAAGTTCCGGGTAGCCGAGACTATTTGGTGCATTGCGGCAGCTTCAGTAAAGTTGTGAGCCCAGGTTTGCGGGTGGGCTGGATGATCGCTCCGGCAGAGTTACTGGCCCGGGCTACCATGTGCAAACAATTCAGCGATGCCCATACCAGCAACCTGACCCAGGCTATTGCAGCCCACTATCTCACCCTATCGCGTTTAGACAAAGCCTTAAGCGGAGTGAGAACCACCTATGCTGAGCGCGCACGCATCATGGGTCATTCTCTTAAAGCCACCCTCGGGGACGCGATTAGCTTTAACGCACCCCAAGGCGGAATGTTCTTTTGGGCCCGACTCACTGGAGCAGACGGCAAACCCGATAACGCTGCCGAGTTTGCACGCCGAGCAATTGATAAATTAGTGGCCTTCGTTCCAGGTGCCCCTTTCTTTGCCCATGATCCCGACCCTGCAAGCTTTCGCTTGAGTTTCGCCACAGCAGATGTGGCAAAGATCGAGGAGGGAATTGCCCGCTTGGGGCAGGCCTTGTAATGACATTAGGCTTAACAGACGCCAATCGACCACAAGGTGCGCATGTGCCTTTGGGCGCAGTGCTTTGTTTTGTGGCGGGTGCGATTAACGCAGGGGGATTTTTAGCCGTTGGCATGTACACCTCGCATATGAGTGGCGTGGTGTCATCGATGGCCGATAACCTGGTGCTGGGCCATGGGGTTTTGCTTTGGATTGGCTTTGGCTCGCTAATGGCATTTATCGGTGGAGCGATGACCACCGCCATGATGGTTCGCTGGGCCTTGCGGCGTCAATTGCGAAGCGCCTTTGGCCGCCCTTTATTGGTGGAAGCCCTTTTGCTTTTGGTGTTTGGCCTCTTTGGTGCTGCCATTGATGCGCGTAGCGTCGCCTTGGTTCCCTATACGGTGGTGTTGCTGTGTTTCATCATGGGACTTCAAAATGCACTCATCACGAAACAGTCCAATGGCGAAATACGCACCACCCACGTCACCGGCTTGGTCACCGACATTGGCATTGAGCTGGGTCTTTTGTTTTATATCAATCGGCATTTTCCAGAATCAGCCCGCGTCCGAGCGAACCGACACAAATTAAGAATGCACCTCAAACTGTTGCTCAGTTTTATAGCAGGTGCGGTTTGCGGTGCATGGGGATTTAAATCCATCGGTTACATCGCCACCGTCCCCCTGGCGCTGGTTTTGGTTACCTTGGTTTACAAGCCACTTTTGTTTGACCTCGGCAATTGGTTATCGCAATGGAAAACGCGGCATCCTTAGACCGCAGGCAGCTGCTTGGGCTTATCACCGCAGGCAGTGCGGCACTCTGCCTGCCACGCAGCGCGCAAAGTCAAGCCCGCACGCTTAACTATCCTTTTGCACTAGGCGTGGCCAGCGGCTCGCCGACCCATGACAGCGTTGTTCTGTGGACTCGGCTAGACCTCTTGGCACTTCGACTCGCCGCAGATGGACAAGCCACTGTTCGGTGGGAACTGGCCCATGACGATGCGTTTTTGCAAATTGTCCAAAGCGGCACTTCCCAAGCCACCGCCCCCTTGGGTTTTTCTGTGCATGTTGAGCTAAGCAACTTAGCGTCAGACCGGTGGTACTTTTACCGTTTTATGGTGGGTGATGCGGTCAGCCCGGTCGGGCGTACACGCACTTTTCCGCATCCTGAAGCCGCCCCAAAGCGACTGCGTTTGGCTTATGCATCCTGCCAAAAATGGGAAGATGGTTACTTTAGTGCCTGGCGCCATATGCAATCGGAAAACCTAGATGCTGTTCTGTTTTTAGGCGATTACATTTACGAATATCCGGGCACCGGCAGTCGACTTCGCAACCCCACAGGGGGCTGGGTTTTAACCCTAGAGAATTACCGTGCGCGGTATGCGCTGTACAAATCCGATCCGGATTTACAGGCCATGCATGCAGCCTGCCCTTGGCTGATGACATGGGATGACCACGAAGTTCAAAACGACTACGCTGGCAACCAAGCAGGTGATGGATTTGTTAGCGCCCCAAACTTTCTCCAACGCCGGGCTTGGGCCTACCAAGCGTATTACGAAAATATGCCCTTGCGTTCCAGCGTTTTAACCCAAGCCATTGCCGGGCTTTCTCAGGGCGCTGAAATGCGCATCTACAGCCACGTGAGTTTTGGCCGCTTGGCTGCTTTGCGGCTGCTAGACGCTCGCCAGTACAAAGACCCGCAGGTGTGCAGCCTCAATGGAAAAACCGGCTCCAGCGTCATTCGCCCCGAGTCCTGCCTGGATTGGCAAGACCCCAAGCGCTCGATGCTGGGCGCCAATCAAGAGCGCTGGCTCAACACCGTTTTAGACAGCACAACTGCGAAACAAACCACCTGGAATGTGTTGGGCCAGCAAAGCCTTTTGGGTCCGCGTGACTTTTCAGTCGGCCCATCCCAAAAATTGTGGAATGACGGCTGGGACGGCTACAGCGCAGCACGCTCCCGAGTAACGAGCGCCTTTACCCACTATGCAACGCCCAACCCCGTGATTTTGGGTGGCGATGTGCACGAAAACTGGGTTGGCCATGTGCTCAGCGATTACGCCAATCCGAAAAGTAAAAAAATAGGCGTCGAGTTTTGCGGCACGAGCATCACGTCCAAGTCTGGCAGTTCAGATTCCTTGTTGCCTATGGTTCAGGAAAATCCGCATTTTGTATTTGCCGAGTCGCGCTACCGAGGCTACGGCGTTGCAGAATTCACACCTGAGCGGCTGAGCGTTCATTTGCGCGTTCTTGACGACGTTCAACGCAAAGACAGCACGGTTCGCACCCTCGCTGCCTTTGTCGTTGAGTCGGGTCGGCCTGAAGTCTTGACGGTTTGAGGTGAGAAACAAAGATGCAGCCCGAAGATTTGCAGCGCCTGGTGAGTATGCCCATGCCATTTGGCAAACACAAAGGCATGCTCATTGCAGACCTTCCCGGCAACTACCTTAACTGGTTTGCCCGAGAAGGCTTTCCGAAAAGTGAGATCGGGCGGCTGCTGCAGCTCATGCATGAGATAGACCACAACGGTTTGTCAGACCTTCTCAAACCCTTGCGTTAAACCAAGACTTCCAATAATCGGTCCAAACCGCCTTCGTTGATGGCCACCATCGCTTGCGCACGGACGGCAGGTTTGGCGTGGTAGGCGACGGACAAGCCGGCTTCTTGCATCATGGGGAGGTCGTTGGCGCCGTCTCCCATGGCAATGGCTTGGCTGGGAGAGATTCCCATCAGGGCGCAGGTTTGCAAGAGCATCTTGCGCTTTTCTTTGCCGTCACAAATATCGCCCCAGTCTTGGTCCACCATGCGCCCTGTGAGCGCACCGTTAAGAATCTCAAGAACGTTGGAGCGGGTCCAGTCAATCGCCAGACGGTCGCGCACTGCGTCTGTAAAAAACGTAAAGCCACCGGAGACCAGCAGTGTTTTTAATCCTGCAGCTTTGCAAGCTTGGACCAAGGCTGCAGCACCCGGGTTGAGTTGCAGGCGTTCATCGAGAACGCCTTGCATTTGTGCCACAGTGACCCCTTTCAGCAATTGCACGCGTTGGCGCAGGCTGTCTTTGTAATCAAGAATGTCGCCGCGCATGGCCGCCTCGGTAATGGCGGAAACCTCCGCTTTGCAGCCTGCTGCATCGGCAATCTCGTCCACACACTCGATATTGATCAACGTGGAGTCCATATCAAAGGCGATCAGCTTGAACTTTGAAAGTGAAAGCGGTGGCGTAAAGCCTTGGATCGTTAGGTTTTTTAGAGGTTGGGTGGGCGGTGTCATGGGCGTTATTTTCTAGCGTAAATCGTCATGCCGCATCTTTGGCTAAAACTGGCTGGCCCAAACTCCGCAAAATTTCACGCACCATCTGCGCCCTTGACTTAGCCTCGGGGAGTTCGCGCTCAATACGCAGTTTTTCATTGCCAGCGAGTTTGATGTGTTTGTTTTTTTGGATCAACTCGATAATTTTCATCGGATCAATGGGCGGATCTTTCTTGAAAGTGATGTTAATCACGCCAGGAGCGGCGTCCACTTTCAAAACGCCAAAGGGTTTGGCCAGGACGCGCAGTCGGTGGACATCGATCAGCGTTTGTCCTTGGGCAGGCAGTTTTCCAAAACGGTCCACAATTTCTTCTAACAGCGCATCGATTTGATCCGCGTTTTGCGCCGTGGCCAGTTTTTTGTAAAAGCTCAAACGCAAATGCACATCACCACAATAGTCGTTCGGTAAAAGCGCTGGGGCATGCAGGTTGATTTCCGTGGTGACATTCAAGGGGCTCAGTAAATCCGGCTCGATTCCCGCTTTCAGGCAGCGCACTGCTTCACTGAGCATTTCGTTGTACAGCTGAAAGCCCACTTCCAGCATATTGCCACTTTGGCTTTCTCCCAAAACTTCGCCAGCACCGCGGATCTCCAAGTCATGCATGGCCAAATAAAACCCGGAGCCGAGTTCTTCCATCTGTTGAATCGCATCCAAGCGTTGGCTGGCTTGTTTGGTCAGGCCTTCCAAATCAGGCACCATGAGGTAGGCGTAGGCTTGGTGGTGGCTGCGCCCAACGCGCCCGCGCAATTGGTGCAACTGGGCCAAGCCAAATTTATCAGCGCGGCTCATCACTATGGTGTTGGCGGTCGGCACATCGATACCGGTTTCGATGATGGTGGAGCACAGCAAGAGGTTGTAGCGCTGGGCCACAAAATCACGCATGACCGATTCGAGTTGGCGCTCTGGCATTTGCCCATGGGCGACCGCAATACGGGCTTCGGGCAGAAGTTCTTCGAGTTTGGCGCGCCGGTTCTCGATGGTCTCCACCTCGTTGTGCAAAAAGTAAACCTGTCCGCCGCGCTTGAGTTCGCGCAGCACGGCCTCTCTGATCACGCCAGCGCCCTCGGTTCGGACAAAGGTTTTGATGGCCAGTCGACGCTGTGGTGCGGTTGCGATGACGCTTAAATCACGCAAACCTTCCAGCGCCATACCTAGCGTGCGGGGAATCGGAGTCGCTGTCAGGGTAAGCACATCGACTTCGGCGCGCAGCGACTTCATGGTTTCTTTGTGGCGAACACCAAAACGGTGTTCTTCGTCAATGATCAACAGACCCAAATCATGGAAATGGGTGTCTTTGCTGAGCAGTTTGTGGGTGCCCACCACGATGTCGATGGTTCCATCGGCAATGCCTTTAAGCGATGCGGTGACTTCCTTGCCGGAGCGAAAGCGACTGATCTCTGCTACTTTGACGGGCCATTTGCTAAACCGGTCGACCAAGGTTTGGTAGTGTTGCTCGGCCAAGAGCGTGGTCGGCGCCAATAGTGCGACTTGTTTGCCACCGGTGATCGCGATAAAGGCGGCCCGCAGTGCCACTTCGGTTTTACCAAAACCTACGTCGCCGCAAATAAGTCGGTCCATGGGACGGGGGCTGATCATGTCTTGGATAACTGCGTGGATGGCGGCGCGTTGGTCTGCGGTTTCTTCAAAGCCGAAATCATTGGCGAAGGTTTCGTAGTCTTGGGCGCTGTAACGAAACGCATGGCCTTCGCGCACAGCGCGTCTGGCGTAAATATTCAAAAGCTCAGCGGCTGCATCCCGGACTTGCTCTGCTGCGCGGCGTTTGGCTTTTTCCCATTGGCCGCTGCCCAGGCGGTGAAGCGGGGCCTCATCCGCACTCACTCCGGTGTAGCGGCTAATCAGCTGGAGTTGGCTCACCGGAACATAGAGTGTGGCTTTGTCAGCGTATTCGAGGTGCAAAAACTCCTGCAACTCAGGCTCACCGGCAATGTTGAGTTGGCCTAGGTCGAGATGAACCAAGCCGGTATAGCGACCAATGCCATGGGCGGAGTGCACTACGGGGTCGCCAATTTTGAGCTCGCTGAGGTCTTTGATCAGTGCTTCGACATCGCTGACCTGCTCTTGTTTTTTTCGTCGCCGCGTGGTGGGGCCTGCGGCGAAGAGTTCGGTTTCTGTGACCAGGTCAATGCCTTGCGTCAACCAGCCAAAACCCACGTTCAGTGCAGCCGTGGCCATGCCCACTTTTTCATCGCTGCTTAAAAATTCGGCCAAGGAATCAAAAACAGGAGGGGTCAGGTTGCTGGCATGTAAAAAGTCAAGCAAGCTGCTTTGTCGTCCCGTGCTTTCAGCCAGGATCAGCACCCGGTGCGGAGTGCTCAGAATATGGGCTTTGAGTTGAAGCAAGGGGTCTGGCGCACCGCGTACCGCAGCGACCATGGGCATGGGTTCAAACTCAGCGTAAGCGATTGCTGCGTCTGGCCCCGTAGCTGGACGGATGGCGAGTTGGGCGTAGTCTTTGGCACGGGTGTGGAATTGCTCAATGCCTAAAAACAAGGCCTCTGGGGGCAAGACAGGACGCTCCGGGTCGCCTTGCACCAAGCGATAGCGGTCTTTGGTGTCTTGCCAAAAGCGTTGAAAAGCGGGCTCTAAATCACCGTGGAGAACCACCGTGGCGTTGTCACCCAAGTAATCAAAGACCGTGGCCGTTTCGTCAAAAAACAAGGGCAGGTAGTACTCGATTCCTGCGGTGGCAACGCCTGCGCCCATGTCTTTGTAAATTCGGCTTTTGGTCGGGTCGCCTTCCAACAACTCACGCCAGCGGCTGCGAAACTTGGTTCGCGCGGCCTCATCCATCGGAAATTCCCGCCCTGGCAACAAACGCACATCGGGCACGGGGTAAAGGCTGCGCTGGCTATCGGGGTCAAAGGTGCGGATGCTGTCAATTTCGTCGTCGAACAAATCCACCCGAAAAGGCACCAAGGAGCCCATGGGGAAAAGATCAATGAGCCCGCCGCGCACCGCATATTCACCGGGGCTCACCACTTGGCTGACATGGCTGTAGCCAGCCAGCGTGAGCTGGGCTTTAAGCCGCGCCTCATCGAGTTTTTGTTTGACTTTGAATTCAAAGGTATAGCCCGCCAAAAAGGAGGGCGGAGCCAAGCGGTACAAGGCAGTGGTCGCAGGGATCAAAATCACATCTGCACCTTGGTCTTTGTCGCGCTGGCTGATGCGCCAAAGCGTTGCCAGGCGTTCGCTGATCAGGTCCTGGTGGGGTGAAAAAGTATCGTAGGGCAGGGTTTCCCAGTCGGGGAACAAGGCATAGCGTAAGGCAGGTGCAAAGAACCCCATTTCGTCGATAAGTCTTTGGGCGTCACTGGCGTCGGCTGTCACGATCGCTGTGATTTTTCCTTCCGATTTATCGCGTTGGGCTAACTGGGCTAGTAGCAGCGCATCGGCCGAACCCACGGGGCGGGGCAGGGTGTAACGTTTGCCGACCGAAAGGGGTGGGACAGCGAAAGAAGCAAGGGTCATGGGGCAGTACAAATACAAAAACCCCCGAGCGCCCCAAGGGGGGGTATCGGAGGGTTATAAACAGGGAACGACGGTGATTTTAGAATGGTCCTCACGCTATGAACCCAAACACGCCCCAATCCCCTTTAGAAAACGCCCACGATGCTTCACGTACTTCAACGCGTTTCTTCGCCTTGGTTCCTTGTGCAGGATCTGGTGCACGGGCTGAAACGACGCAGCCTAAGCAATACCAATGGGTGTTGGGCGAGCCTCTGGTGGTGTACACCGTGCGTGCCTTGTCTTCGGTTCAACGGCTGTCTGGTGGCTTGCTGGTGCTGGCACCGGACGATACGTTCGATTGGTCTGTGTTGAAAGATTGGCCGGCTACCTGGAGCCGGCAAGCCTGCGGCGGCGTAACCCGAGCGCATAGCGTTTACAACGGTTTGCTCGCACTGCGTGACCAGGGGGCAGCAGATGCAGACTGGGTTTTGGTGCATGACGCAGCACGCTGTTTGGTAACACCACAGATGGTGGATGCGTTGATTGACGCCTGTCAAAGCGACCCCGTCGGTGGACTTTTGGCCTTGCCTTTGCCAGATACATTGAAGCTAGAGTCCAGCGGGCGGGTTGCGTCAACGCTGGGACGTGAAGGCAAATGGTTGGCGCAAACTCCGCAAATGTTTCGCTTGGGCGATTTACACCGTGCGTTGCAGAGCCAAATGGCAACCCAGTTTTTGGGGGTGACCGACGAAGCCAGTGCGATGGAAATGGCAGGCCAGCATCCGCTTTTGGTCCAAGGTAGCGCGGTGAATTTCAAAGTCACTTACCCCCAAGATTTTGATTTGGCCGAGGCTGTTTTAGAAAGCCGTCGCAAGGGCAAAGATGTGAATACACAAGGGAAAAAACTATGATTATTCGCATTGGAGAAGGTTGGGACATTCACGCGCTGGTCGAGGGCCGCGCCTTAATTTTGGGCGGGGTCGATATTCCTTTTCCTAAAGGCTTGCTAGGGCACTCTGATGCCGATGCATTGCTGCATGCGATCTCAGATGCTTTGCTAGGCGCTGCAGCCTTGGGAGACATCGGAACCCATTTCCCTGATACTGATGTGCAGTGGAAGGGTGCCAATTCAGGCCTTTTGCTCAGTGAGATAGCCAAACGGGTGCGCGACCAGGGGTTCGAGATCGGCAATGTCGACAGCACCATCATTGCCCAAGCGCCTAAGCTGGCCCCTTATATTTCTGCCATGCGAGAAAACATTGCACATGCACTATCGGTCTCAGTGAGCCAGGTGAATGTCAAAGCAAAAACGGCCGAAAAAATGGGGTCAGTGGGCGAAGGCTTGGCCATGGAAGCCCGGGCTGTTGTATTGTTGACTCGGAATTAAATAAAGGAAATCACATGTTTGGTATCACTCCCTCTTCTCGGCTGCGCCCCTCACCGTTTTTTGCAGCCACACAATCCGAAGGCGTTTGCGCTTTTACCAGTTACAACAACATGCTCATGCCCACCAGCTTTGGGCATCCTGAAGAGGAATACTGGCGCATCATTAACGGTGTTTCGCAGTGGGATGTGGCTGTGGAGCGGCAGGTGCAATTGCTTGGGCCAGACGCTGGTCGGTTGGCGCAAATCCTTTGTGCCAGAGATTTGTCCCAGTGCAAGGTTGGCCAAGGCAAATACGTCCCCTTATGCAACCATGACGGTATTTTGATTAATGACCCGATTCTTCTCAAGCTTAGCGATGACCGTTACTGGCTCTCTATTGCCGACTCCAATATTTGGTTTTGGGCTCGCGCCATCGCTGCTGAGCGGGGATTGAAGGTAGAGGTGAGTGAACCAGACGTGTCTCCATTGGCGGTGCAAGGCCCCAAAGCAGAAGATGTGATTGCCTCGATGTTTGGGGATTGGGTTCGCACGCTGAAGTATTTTTGGTTTCGTGAAACCAGCATTGACGGCATTCCCTTGGTGTTGGCACGTTCGGGCTGGTCCAAACAAGGGGGCTTTGAGCTTTACCTGATGGACGGCTCTAAAGCGACTGCGCTTTGGGATAAGGTGCGTGAAGCTGGTAAACCCTACGGCATTGGACCTGGCGCACCGAATGCATGTGAACGCATTGAAAGCGGATTGATCTCTTACGGTGGAGATACCGATGGGACAACCAACCCATTTGAAGTGCGCTTAGGCAAATACATTGACCTCGATGTGGCCGATGACGTGGTGGGTATCGCTGCGCTGCGTCGCATTCACGGCGAGGGCGTTAAGCGCCAGCAACTCGGTGTACAGCTTGATAACACCACGCCCACAGAATTGGGCTTTCACTGGCATGGCATTTACAAAGGCGACCAACGGGTTGGCGACCTCACCAATTGCGTTTGGTCTTACCGCCTGAAACACAACATCGGATTCGGTCTTGTGGCATCCGACTGCGCCCCCGGGGACCGCGTAGTAGTTCAAAAAGACGGCCAAGCCATTGGCGCGACCCTGAAAACGCTGCCCTTTATTTGATTTACTGCGCAGCCCAGCCGCCGTCCATATTCCACGCCACACCGCGGACGTTGTTGGCTGCACTGGAGCACAGGAAAACCGCGAGTGCGCCGAGTTCTTCGGGGGTAGTGAATTGCAATGATGGTTCTTTTTCACCGAGCAGGAGTTTGGTGGCTTCAGCATTAGAGACACCTAGACCCAAGGCTTTGGCATCGACTTGTTTTTGAACCAGCGGGGTCAACACCCACCCCGGACATATGGCATTGCAGGTGATGCCCGTCGTGGCGTTTTCCAACGCAGTTACTTTGGTTAAGCCGACCAAGCCATGTTTGGCCGCCACGTAGGCTGACTTTTCAGCGGACGCAACCAAGCCGTGCACCGATGCGACGTTGATGATACGGCCCCAGTTGCGGGCCAGCATGCCGGGGAGTGCAAACCGGCTGGCATGAAACGCACTGCTGAGATTGATGGCAATCACTGCGTCCCAGCGCTCTGGCGGGAAATTCTCAATTCGCGCGACATGTTGGATTCCGGCGTTATTGACCAAGATATCAACGGCACCAAAGGTGGTTTCGCCGTGGCGCACCATTGCTTCAATTTCATCGGGTTTACTCATGTCGGCACCGTGGTAGCTGACTTGAACGCCCAGAGCAGCGATCTCTGTTTTGGGGCCCTCGATGTCGCCAAAACCATTCATCACGATATTTGCGCCCTGCGCTGCCAGTGCTTTGGCCAAGCCCAAGCCGATACCGCTGGTCGAGCCGGTCACGATGGCGGTTTTGCCTTTCAACATGGTCTGTTCTTTCAAAAATAGAGGGGGAGATCAATTAGGATGGTGCCATTATCAACACCCGCACTTACTGCTTCTTTTCAAAATGGCATCTCCGACACTGGTTTTCTTGAAATGTGAAACGCCTGAGGTCCATCGTATGGCCTATTGGCAGTGGGGAAATCCCAATGCCGATCACACGGTGGTGTGTGTGCACGGACTTTCCCGTCAAGGGCGAGATTTTGATGTTTTAGCCCAGGCGCTTGTAGAGCATGCCCTACGCGAGGGTGGAACGGTTCGTGTCATTTGCCCGGATGTAGTCGGGCGTGGCAAAAGCGATTGGTTGGCCAATCCATCGGGATACCAAGTCCCTGTGTATGCGGCAGACATGCTGGCACTTTTGGCCCACCTCCAACCTAAAACCTTGGATTGGGTAGGAACCAGCATGGGCGGACTGATTGCAATGGCGGTTGCGCAATTTCTGCCCACTGTGGGTGTTCACTTGCGGCGCTTGGTACTCAATGATGTTGGCCCGGTCATCGAATGGTCTGCTTTGCAGCGCATCGGAACCTACTTGGGTAAAGCAGGTCACTTTGCAAGCGAGCAAGCTGCTGCCGATGCGATGTGGGCTATCTCACAAAGTTTTGGCCCCCATACCCCGCAGCAGTGGTTGCAACTCTCGCGGCCCATGGTGAAACCGGTGAAAAATGACGCAGGCCAAGACGTTTTTTCGCTTCATTACGACCCGGCGATCGCAACGCCCTTTGCATCAGTCACCCAAGAGATGGCGGCGCAGGGCGAGGCGCTTTTATGGCAAGCTTATGACGCGATCACGGCGCAGACCCTGTTGGTCCGCGGGGCCGATTCCGATTTGCTGTCCAAAGAAACGGCCAAGCGTATGACCGAGCGCGGCCCCCACGCCCGCTTGCTAGAGTTTGCCGGTGTGGGCCATGCCCCCACCTTGATTGCATCTGACCAAGTCGATGCCCTTCTATCCTTTTTATGGGCTGCAGAGCAGGCATAGATCGCCAACAACGATGAAACGTTTGAATCCTGCCGCATGGAGTGCAGCACCCTTGGCTGTGGTGACCGCAACGACAGACAGTTTGCCGGAACAAGCAGACGCTTTAGTCCGTGCCCGAGCCTTTGCGGAGCCCTTGCTTTCTCAGCAAACACTGGACACGGGTGAAAACGTTTTGGCCCATGCCGATGCAGTGGCTGACATCTTGCGCTCTATTGGAGGGTCACAGGCCATGCAGGCCGCAAGTTTCTTGGTGTATGCCTGCGAGCACTTGAACAAACCCCATGAAGTGATTGCCAAAGCATTTGGCGACAGTTTTGCCGACTTGGCGGTTGAGACCACCAAGCTGGTGCGCCTACAGCGCATGGCGCGGATCGCCCAAAACGCTGCTAGCAAAGCCGGTCAATCAGCTCCTATGGCACAAACGGTAGCCACGCAGACGGAAAGCGTGCGCAAAATGCTGCTGGCGTTTTCGCGCGATTTGCGCGTGGTGATGCTGCGACTTGCCTCCCGTTTGCAAACCTTGCGCTTTTTCGCCTCTAGCAAATTGCCTGTTCCCCCTGGCATGGCCTCGGAATCACTGAATGTTTTCGCGCCATTGGCCAATCGTTTAGGGATCTGGGAAGTGAAGTGGGAGTTAGAAGACCTGGCGTTTCGTTTTTTAGAGCCAGACACTTACCGCCAGGTGGCGCAATGGCTAGACCAAAAACGCACTGAGCGCGAGGCTGCAGTGGAGACCGTGCGTTTGCAGCTGGAGACCGAACTAGGCCGCCAAGGCATCGCAGCCCAAGTGCATGGCCGACCCAAACACATTTACAGCATTGTTAAAAAAATGCGGGGCAAGTCGCTCCCTTTTGAACAGGTTTTCGATATCCGCGCTTTGCGCATTGTGGTGCCCAATGTGCCAGATTGCTATTCGGCACTGAGCTGGGTGCACAGCCAGTTTTCCCCGATCACTGCTGAATTCGATGACTATATTGCCAAGCCCAAAGGCAATGGCTACCAGTCTTTGCACACCGTGGTGAGAGATGCATCGGGGCAAGCCATTGAAGTTCAAATTCGCACCACAGAAATGCACCAACACTCCGAGCACGGCGTCGCCGCCCATTGGGTGTACAAGGAAGCGGGTACCAAAGGATATGCCGGAGTGACTGCTGACGGGGCGTATGAAGCAAAAATTGCGGTGCTGCGCCAACTGCTTGCGTGGGAGCGTGACCTCTCAGGGGCTGCTGCTGCGCCTAACCTGCCATCAAGCGCGGTGTTGGACGATCGGATTTATGTTCTCACACCCGAAGCCGCCATTGTGGAGTTGCCCCAAGGCGCAACCGCAGTGGACTTTGCCTACAGCGTGCATACCAATGTGGGACACCGATGCCGTGGAGCGCGAATCGATGGCGTGATGGTCCCGCTCAATACGCCTTTAAAAAATGGCCAAACGGTAGAGGTCACCACGGTCAAAGAAGGTGGGCCCTCACGGGACTGGCTCAACCCCGAGTTGGGGTATTTGGCCAGCCACCGTGGGCGCGCCAAAGTGCGCGCTTGGTTTAATGCTTTGGCCTTAGGCGAAACCGTTGCCAAAGGTCGCGAACTGGTTGAGAAAATCCTGCAGCGGGAGGGTAGAACCAGTCTCAAACTGGAAGACCTGGCCAGTGATCTCGGTTTTAACTCCGCCGAGGCACTTTTTGAGGTGGTCGGTAAAGACGAATTTTCATTGCGCAATATTGAAATATTGCTGCGCCCTGTTGAGCCTGCTGTTGCGCCAGAAGACAGCGTTGTGCTTCGCAAGCCCCGCCAAAGCAGCCATGCGGGCAAAGGCGGGGTATTGGTTGTGGGCGTGGATTCGCTGATGACGCAATTGGCCAAATGTTGTAAACCCGCCCCGCCTGATGTGATCAGTGGTTTTGTGACACGGGGCAAAGGCGTGAGTGTCCACCGCGCTGACTGCTCGAACTTACGCAATATGGTCTTGCGAAGCGCAGACAGGGTGATTGAGGTTCAGTGGGGCGCCAACCAGGGCCAAGCAGGAAAAGATGGCAGCGTGTACCCCGTTGATGTGGCCATTGAGGCGGTGGACCGCCAAGGTCTGCTTCGCGATATTTCCGAGGTGTTTACCAAAGAAAAAATGAACGTCATCGGCGTTCAAACCCAAAGCATCAAGGCCATAGCGTGGATGACTTTCACGGTGGAGGTTCAAGACGCGAGCCGTTTACACAAAGTGCTGGCTGTGGTGGGCGATCTCCAAGGGGTGCGCAGCGCGCGAAGGCGCTAGGCTTGCCCTGCGCGGCGTTTACTGCGTACCAAAAATACGGTCGCCTGCATCCCCCAAGCCTGGCAAGATGTAACCATGGTCGTTGAGTTCGCGGTCAATCGCTGCGGTAAATATTTCCACATCGGGGTGGGCTGCGTGCAAGGTATTGATGCCTTGAGGCACCGTCAAAAGGCATAAAAACTTAATCGACTTGGGCTTGCACTCTTTCAATCGGCTGATCGCTGCCGCTGCAGAATTGCCCGTAGCGAGCATGGGGTCCACC
Source organism: Sulfuritalea sp. (assembly GCA_021737875.1). Taxonomy (GTDB): domain Bacteria; phylum Pseudomonadota; class Gammaproteobacteria; order Burkholderiales; family Burkholderiaceae_C; genus Allorhodoferax. The sequence goes on along the minus strand of JAIPDD010000036.1, from coordinate 1,368 downwards.
ACAATGATGTCGCGCTCCTCCATGTTTTTTGGCATCTTGAAGTAGTACTCCACGGCCTGCAAAGTTTTGGGGTCGCGGTACAAACCAATATGACCGACACGTGCACCTGGAACGACGGACAACACCCCGTCCAAAATCCCATTGCCAGCGCGAAGAATGGAAACAAACACCAATTTTTTTCCGTCAATCATTTTGGCTTGCATAGGCTCAAGCGGAGTTTCGATTTCAACGTCTTGGGTGGTCATATCACGCGTCACCTCATAGGCCATCAGGCTGCTGAGCTCACCGAGCAAGCGGCGAAAGCTGTTGGTGCTGGCTTCTTTTTTCCGCATCAAAGTCAGCTTGTGTTGAACCAAGGGGTGGTCAATCAGGTGGACACGGGGTTGGGCCGAAGCGGAAATGGTGATCATGGGGTTCCTTGGATTTGTATTTGTTGCGGTATCGCGCAATCATAAAGAGCCAAATGGCTCGGAATCGCTCGAAAAGTACAATCTAAACGATAGGGTAACGATTTTTTAAGGATTTTTCGTGGCAGGACACAGTAAATGGGCCAATATTCAACACCGCAAAGGTCGCCAAGACGAAAAGCGCGGCAAGGTGTGGACCCGCATCATCCGCGAAATTACTGTCGCGGCGCGCGCTGGGGGGGGTGATTTAGGGATGAACCCGCGCTTGCGCTTGGCGATTGAACGGGCCAAGGCCGCCAATATGCCGGCTGACCGAATCAAATACAACATTGATAAAGCCACCGGAAACCAAGAGGGTGTGAGCTACGAAGAAATTCGCTATGAGGGTTACGGGATTGGCGGAGCTGCGATTATTCTCGACACGATGACAGACAACCGGGTGCGAACGGTGGCTGAAGTTCGCCACGCTTTTAGCAAGCACGGTGGAAACATGGGTACGGAAGGCTCGGTGGCTTTTCAGTTTAAGCATTGTGGCCAGCTGATTTACGCTCCGGGTACAAGCGAAGACCAGGTCATGGAAGTGGCTTTAGAAGCCGGTGCAGAAGATGTCATTGCGCATGGCGATGGGGTCATTGAGGTGATAACGGCGATTGCTGATTTTGAAGTGGTTAAATCGGCCCTAGACACTGTAGGCTTGGTGGCAGCAGAAGCAGTTGTGACTATGCGGGCTGAAAACCCGATAGAACTCGCAGGCGAGGAGGCCTTGCGCATGCAAAAATTATTGGACGTTCTGGAAGACCTGGACGATGTGCAAGAGGTTTATCACAACGCAGAACTATGAATATTCTTGTCATTGGCTCAGGCGGCAGAGAACATGCATTGGCCTGGAAATTGGCGCAGTCGCCCAAGGTGCAGATGGTTTATGTAGCGCCGGGTAACGCAGGGACAGCCACAGATATCC
>JAIPDD010000035.1 GCA_021737875.1 Sulfuritalea sp. | reverse complement strand
GAAAAGTTGCAGCATGGCGAACTCAGCGTCTGGGCTGATCGCATGGATGTCACCGTTCGCCCCGAGTTGAAAGCGCTTCGCCGCGAACAACCCCCAGCGGATATTTCCCACCCTGCCATGGCGGTTAATTTAGATGCCTGTATTCAATGCAACCGTTGTGTTCGGGCGTGCCGTGAAGAGCAGGTCAATGACGTGATTGGCTATGCCTTGCGTGGCTCGCACAGCGAAATTGTTTTTGATTTGAATGACCCCATGGGGGAAAGCACGTGCGTAGCTTGCGGCGAATGTGTCCAAGCCTGCCCCACCGGCGCCTTGATGCCTAAAACCCAGATAGGCAGTCAAATTGTTGATAAAAAAGTGGATTCCGTGTGTCCGTTTTGTGGCGTCGGATGTTTGCTCACCTACAACGTCAAAGACAACAAAATTGTGAGTGTGGATGGCCGTGACGGCCCGGCCAACCACAACCGCTTGTGCGTTAAAGGGCGCTTTGGTTTTGACTACGCCCACAGCGGGCAGCGCCTCACAACTCCCTTGATTCGTAAATCGGGCGTCTCCAAAGACCCAGAAATGCTCAACCACCTCAACCGCGATACGGCGGACTGGTCTGAAGTTTTCCGCGAAGCCACGTGGGAAGAGGCGATGGCGCTTGCCGCGGGCAATCTCACGCAACTGCGCGATTCGTATGGGCCGAAGTCTTTGGCTGGTTTTGGCTCAGCCAAAGGCAGCAACGAAGAAGCCTATTTGTTCCAAAAGTTGGTAAGAACCGGTTTTGGATCAAACAACGTGGACCATTGCACCCGCTTGTGCCACGCCTCCAGCGTAGCGGCCTTGTTGGAAGGCGTAGGCTCGGGTGCGGTGAGCAACCAAGTCAATGACGTGGAACATTCTGACTTGATCTTTGTGATCGGCTCCAACCCCACATCGAACCACCCCGTAGCTGCCACGTGGATGAAGAACGCGGCCAAGAAGGGCGCGAAAATTATTTTGGCTGATCCGCGTATTACTGATTTAGGCAAACACGCGTGGAGAACCTTGCAGTTCAAAGCCGATACCGATGTCGCCATGCTCAATGCGCTTATCCATGTGGTGATTGAAGAAGGACTGGCAGACCAAGACTTCATTGCCAAGCGCGCAAGCAACTTTGAGGCGCTCAAAGAAAACGTCAAAGGCTACAGCCCCGAAGCCATGGCGCCCATCTGTGGCATCCCAGCGCAAACCTTGCGCGAAGTCGCCCGTGCGTTTGCCAAAGCCAAAGGCGCCATGATTTTGTGGGGCATGGGTGTGAGCCAACACGTGCACGGTACCGACAACGCACGTTGTTTGATTGCCTTAGTCACCGTTACAGGCCAAATCGGAAAACCAGGCTCTGGCTTGCATCCCTTGCGCGGCCAAAACAATGTGCAAGGTGCCAGCGACGCGGGCCTGATCCCAATGATGTTCCCCAACTACCAACGGGTGACCAACAAAGCAGCGCATGCTTGGTTTGAAGATTTTTGGGGTACCAAGCTCGATGACCAACCCGGCTACACCGTGGTGGAAATCATGCACAAGGCCTTGGCCCCAGACAGCGATCCGCACAAAATTCGCGGCATGTACATCATGGGCGAAAACCCTGCGATGAGTGACCCCGACTTGAACCATGCCCGCCACGCCTTGGCGAGTTTGGAGCATTTGGTGGTTCAAGATATCTTCATGACCGAAACGGCCTGGTTGGCCGACGTAGTCTTGCCAGCCACCGCGTGGCCAGAAAAAAATGGAACCGTCAGCAATACCGACCGGATGGTGCAACTCGGCAAGCAAGCCTTGAACCCGCCTGGCCAAGCGCGTCCCGATATGTGGATTATCCAAGATATCGCCAAGCGCATGGGTCTGCATTGGGATTACCAAGGTGAATTTGATGGCGTGGCGCAGGTGTATGACGAGATGCGTCGGGCGATGCACACGGCGATTTCTGGAATCACTTGGGAGCGCTTGCAGCGTGAATCCAGCGTCACGTACCCCTGCTTGACCGAGGATGACCCCGGCGCTCCAACCGTGTTCTTGAAAAAGTTCGCAACCGATGATGGCTTGGTTCACTTGGTCCCAGCGGACATCATTCCTGCCAATGAAAGACCCGATGATGCGTTTCCATTTGTATTGATCACAGGGCGGCAGCTCGAGCACTGGCACACCGGAAGCATGACACGACGCGCCAGCGTGCTTGATGCCATTGAGCCCATGGCTACCGCGTCGATGTGTGGCGAAGACTTGGCCAAAATGGGATTGGATACCGGCGATGTCATTACGGTGCAGTCGCGCCGCGGTCAGGTCGCTATTCACGTGCGCAGGGACGATGGAACACCGCGCGGCGCGGTGTTTATCCCGTTTGCCTACTATGAAGCTGCGGCCAACCTCATGACCAATGCGGCGCTCGATCCGTTTGGGAAAATTCCTGAGTTCAAGTACTGCGCCGTTGCGATTGAAAAAGGCGGAACCCCAGCCAGTGTTCCAGGTTACGGACCCCAGTGACAAGTCCCAAGCCCTTGCCCCGTTTAACCCAATCGCGTGCGCCTTTGACGCACACGATTGCGGTCATCAATGAGTTTGGCGACAGCCAATCTCTAGAGATTCCCTCGGAGCGGGCTTTAACGGTCTATGTGGACAAACGCGAGTTGGTGACGCTGATGACCTTGGGCGCCCAGCCGGAATGGCTCGTTCTGGGTTACTTGTTAAACCAACGTTTGATCCAGAGTGTGTGCGACATAGAGTCTGTGACCGTAGACTGGGAAGTCGGAGCAGCAGCCGTCAAAACCTATGCGGGAATTGCGAACCTCAAGGAAAAAACGGAACACCGTGTGGTGACCAGCGGTTGCGGCCAAGGCAGTGTGTTTGGCGATTTAATGGCCGATGTGGACACCATTGTGTTACCCGTCTCCCATATCACCCAGGCCCAAATCTATGGCATTGTGAACACCATCCGCTTGCACGAAAGCATTTACAAAGCGGCAGGCTCTGTGCATGGATGCGCCTTGTTTGAAGGCGAGTCGATGTTGATGTTTGTTGAAGATGTGGGCCGCCACAACGCCATTGATGCCATCGCAGGCTGGATGTCCTTGCAAGGCGAGTCTGGCCTCAAAGCCAGTGACAAGGTGTTTTACACCACCGGCCGCTTGACCAGCGAAATGGTGATCAAAGCAGCTCAGATGGGGGTTCCGATTGTGATTTCTCGCAGCGGAATCACCCAAATGGGCCAAGCGGTTGCCCAGCAACTCGGGGTGTGCGCCATTGGCCGCGCAACAAACAAGCGTTTTCTGTGTTTTAGCGCGCCGCACCGATTGGTTTTGCAGCCTGAGTTGGCTGGCGCTCGCTTGCGCGTGGCCTAAGCAGAGCGGGCCCCCTGGCCTTGGAGACGCTCTATTCGAAGAGCTTGAAGCCTACCGCTGCAATGAATCCGATCAGGGTGGAGAACCCTGCCATGTTCGGCGTAGACAAGTGGGCAGCTTCAGGAAGCATGGCCGAACCTATCATGGTCAGCATCGCCCCTGCGGCAATGCCTTCGACCACAATCATGGCGCTGTGCGGAATCGATTCCCCGACATAGGCGCCAAACGCTGCGCCTAGGGCACAAATGACCGTCAAAGTCATCCACAACAAAAGAATCTTGGAGGTAGAAAACCCCTGTTGCTTCATGTTGACGCTGGCCGACAAGGCTTCGGGAAAGTTGGACAAAAACAAGGCGCCTACCAAAGTGAGTGGCATCACGTCAAAAAACGTCAGGGGAACACCAGCCGTCGTTTTTGCTGCGGCCAAAGACAGCATCACGGTGCCGATCACAAAGCTCTCTGGGATGACGTCCAAAAGGTTGCCCAGCCAAATGGCCATACCAGCGTTGCTGTGTTCTTCTTTCATAGACGTCAAATCGCGGGCGCTAGGAACGTCGTTGGCGCCGCTGCGCAGGGCTGTAATGGCCATGTCTGCCCATTGTTGTTGGGCCATAGCGGCTTGGTCCAAGTGGCGTTTGTTTTCAGAAATGCGTTCACTGGCAAGTTCGCGCACGGTGGCTGCAAATTCAGGGTTTTGGCGGGCAAACGACTCGTACTGGGCTTTGTGCAAAACGAGCAATTCGGCGGGGCCGTGTTCTGCTACTGCCGAAGTTCCGTGCGGCTGATGCGCTAAAAAGGACACCTCCCCAATCAGGTCACCGCGTTCTGCCATGCGCTCACTGCCATCTGAATGCGTCAGAGACAAGCGACCGGTTCGCACAATGTACAACTCGTTCGATGCATCTCCGATGCTAAAGAGTGCTTCACCTTCAACCAAAAACCTGGGGTGCAACATTCTGACCAGTTCGTGCATCAAGTCAGGTTCCATGCTGCTAAAAAAGGAGGAATTACCGATGGATTGCATCAGCTCCGACTGCTGCTTGTGCTTATTTTTAGAGTGCTGTGAAATTAAATAAGCACCTTTGCGTAAATACCCGCCATGGGCACTGAGCAGTTGGTCTAGAAAAATAAAGATGACCCCTCCACCGACCATCGCCAACAACAAGGTGACAAAGTGGTGGGTTTCAGTGCTTCGATTGGCTAAATCCGCATTGGACAAAGCAACCACCGTGGGCGACACCAATTCGATCGCAAGCGCTGAGATCAAAGCGCCCGCACCAAAGCCACACATGGCCCCGACGGTTCCGTTGGACATGGGCGTAGTGATGCCGACAATGGCACCGAGCACCATGGATCCAGCCGCAATAGCCCCAAGAATGGCGGCCCATACGATCAAGGTTTGTCCCATGTCTGTCATAGCATTTCCTTTGGGTAAGACGGTTCCAGTGTATGGGTTAAATCTTGTTAACTACTAAATAATCAACTTCTTCTATGTAAACGCCACTTTCGCAATCCACCAATGCGCCACTGTGCCTGCGACAATGAAGCTGTTGGCCATATTCTTTTTTAAATCTGCTCCCCCGCATGAAACCTGATTTGTTAGCCCTGTGTGCGATATTTTTGTGGGCGGCCTTAGCGCCATTGGGTGTGCAACTCGCGCATATTCCTCCCTTTCTTTTGACCGGGCTGGGCCTGTTGGTTGGAAGCCTGATTTCGCTGCCCTTGGCGCGGTTTCGCCTGTCACGCTGGAAGGTGCCCCTTCCAACGTTAGGGGTTGGCATCTATGGCCTCTTTGGCTTTCACTTTTTGCTATTTATGGCTTTGCGCCATGCCCCTGCTGTGGAGGCCAACCTGATCAACTACCTTTGGCCGCTTGGCATGGTGGTGCTGGCGCCTTTGTTCTTGAAAGAGGTGGCATTGCGTGCGCGCCATGTGCTTGCCGCCTTGATGGGTTTTACAGGTGCCGCAATTGCCATACTGGGGCGCGATGGCGCAGCTTTTGCCTTTGAAGGATTCCACTGGGGCTATGGCCTAGCGCTGGTCTCTGCTTTTGTGTGGGCCAGTTATTCGCTGATGACCCGGAGACTGCCTGCGTTTCCAACCGCTGCTGTGGGCGGCTTTGCCGCGGCTTCTGGGCTGCTTTCGTTGCTTTGCCATTGGTGGCTGGAACCCGCAGTGGTGCTCAGCACGCACGATCTGGTGTTGATAGGCATTCTCGGATTGGGCCCTTTGGGCGGCGCCTTTTTTCTTTGGGATGCAGCCATCAAACAAGGAGATGCGCAGCGCATCGGCTTGCTGGCGTTTGCCACGCCCATTTTGTCTACCGCGTTGCTTCTGGTCACCACGGGGCAAGCATTGCAGTGGAACGTGGCACTTGCCGCGCTGCTAGTGGTCGGGGCTGCGTATTGGGGTAGCCGTTAAGCCCGCCCCAAACCTGCTTATTCCACTTTCGTGACGAACTGCGCTCCCGAGCGGCGTATTTTTTTCAAATTCACTAGCCAGTCTTGGGCCGTGTCACGGTAGCCCAGCGCCACGATCACAGCGCTACGAAGTCCGCGGGCTTTCAGGCCCAAGATCTCATCGATTCCAGCGGGGTCGAAACCTTCCATAGGCGTTGCATCGACTTCTTCATAAGCAGCCGCAATCAAAGCCGCGCCTAAGCCAATATAGGCTTGCTTGGCAGCGTGCTGAAAATTGACTTCGGCGCCACGGGTGGGGTAGCTTCCTAGCAACATCTTGCGGTAGTTTTCCCAGCCTTCGTCTTTGGAATTGCGCTCGGTGTTGTGCAAGTCAAACATCATGTTGATGCGCTCGGGGGTGTAATCGTCCCATGCCGCAAAAACCAAAACATGGGAACCATCGGTGATTTGCGATTGTCCAAAGGCCTTGGGTTTCATTTGTTCACGAACAGCCTTGCTCTTGACGACGATAATTTCATAGGGCTGAAGTCCGCTCGAGGTTGGCGCTAAGCGGGCTGCTTCGACAATACGGTCTACTTTTTCTTCAGAAACCGCTTGTGCGGAGTCCATCTTTTTGGTGGCATAGCGCCATTGCAATTTTTTTAAGAGTTCAGTCATGTGTTGGATTCAATGTGCTGTTGTGGCAATGCCTTATTTCACGGGATGTGAAGGGTCATTCCGGGTATTTTACTTTTGCGTTAAGGTCAGGCAATGAAGCAATCTTTTTGGCGCCTTGGTTGGCGTACTTTATGGCGTGATGTTCGTTCTGGCGAACTGCGCCTTTTGGTCTTGGCAGTGACCTTGGCCGTAGCCGCTTTAACCGCGGTGGGATTTTTTGCCGACCGTTTGCAAGGCGGCTTGCAGCGCGATGCCCGACAACTCTTGGGCGGCGACGCGGTCGTGGCAACCGACAACCCCACACCCGCGGTGTTTACCCAACAGGCGCAGAAACTTGGTCTCAAAGTCGTACAAACCTTGACCTTTCCAACCATGGCCAGAGCGAGCGATGCGCAAGGCGGTTCGGCGAAGTTGGTGGCCTTAAAGGCCGTAGAGGCGGGCTACCCCTTGCGGGGATCGCTAAAAATCAAGTCGCAAACCAGTGCAATTGAAAAAGTGGCCAGGTCGGTTCCTGAACGCGGTCAGGTGTGGGTAGAGCCGCAGTTGATGGATGCCTTGGGGCTTGCGATGGGGGACGTGCTCTTGTTGGGTAACAGTCGCTTGACCATCAGCGAAGCGATTGCCTATGAGCCTGACCGAGGCACCGGATTTATGAACTTTTCACCCCGGGTGATGGTCAACAGTGCAGACTTAGCGGCCACCGGTTTGATTCAACCGGCAAGCCGCATCAGTTACAGAATGGCGGTTGCTGGCGATGAAGTCCAAGTCAAGGCTTTTGTGCAATGGGCAGACCTGCAAATCAAGGGCGACCCACCCATGCGCGGCGTGCGCCTTGAGTCAGTGCAGACCGGGCGGCCCGAAATGGGACAAACCTTAGACAGGGCAAGCAAATTTTTAAGTCTAGTGGCCTTGCTAGCGGCCCTGCTGAGCGCGGTAGCGGTGGCTTTGGCCGCGCGCGCTTTCGCAGCCAGCCATTTGGATGATTGCGCCATGTTGCGCGTGCTGGGTTTGAGCCAGCGCACGATTGCAGCCAGCTACTGTTGGGAGTTTGCTTTGGTTGGCTTATTTGCCAGCGGCTTAGGCGTTGCCATTGGTTTTGGCGTGCATTACCTTTTTGTGGTGTTGCTTGCGGGTCTGGTGGATGCAAGCTTGCCGGCGGCAAGCTGGGTGCCCGTCTTTTTAGGCCTGGGCATGGGTTTGACTTTGCTGGTGGCCTTTGGTCTGCCACCGATTTTGCAACTCGCCCAAGTGCCCCCTTTGCGGGTGATCCGCCGCGATGTCGGCAATTTGCGGCCCGCATCGCTGGGGGTTTTGTCCATTGGTGTTGCAGGCTTTGCCGCCTTGCTGTTGGCAGTCAGCAGCGATTTAACGTTGGGTTTGATTGCAGTAGGGGGCTTTGCGGGTGCGGTCTTGGTTTTTGCGGGAATGGCTTGGCTTGCGATCACGGTCTTGCGTTGGAGTGTGAACGATGCGACCGCGCCCCGCGCTTTGGTTTTAGCGACGCGACAAATTGCCGCGCGTCCTGCGTTTACCGTGGTGCAAGTCAGCGCGTTGGCAGTGGGCTTATTGGCACTCGTGTTGCTTGTTTTGTTGCGCACCGACCTCATCAGCAGCTGGAAAAAGGCCACGCCTGTGGACGCGCCTAACCGAATAGTTATCAACGTCAGTCCAGACCAATCGAAAGACTTTCAGCAAACGCTGACAAGCGCAGGGGTAGAAACATTCGATTGGTATCCGATGATCAGGGGGCGCTTGCTTTCCATTAACGGGCGCGACGTTTCCCCTGATGATTTTCTGGAGGACCGTGCCAAGCGCTTAGTGGACCGCGAATTCAATCTCAGTCACAGCGCCGTCAAGCCCGGCAACAACCTGATTGTGGAAGGCCAATGGAAAGAAGAAGAAAAGGGCGCTATCAGTATGGAAGAGGGCATCGCCCACACCTTGGGCTTGAAATTGGGTGACACCTTGCGCTTTGATATTGCGGGCATGCAAATTGAATCTCAAATCACCTCCATGCGCAAAGTGGATTGGGGCTCCATGCGGGCTAACTTCTTTGCGATGTACCCGGTCAGCCATATGGACCAAGTACCTGCAACGTATATGGGTGCATTCAAAGCGCCAGTGACCCCAGGCTTTGACAATGCCTTGGTTCGTGCCTTCCCCAATGTCACCAACATCGATATGAGCGCCACCATCAGCCAGGTGCAACTTGTCTTAGACCAAGTCATCAAGGCAGTCGAATTTTTATTTGGTTTTACTTTGGCCGCAGGTTTGGTGGTTTTATTCGCAGCAGTTAGCGCCACACGTGAAGAGCGCGCCCGCGACTTTGCCATCATGCGCGCCATTGGGGCGCAAAACCGCTTGCTACGCCAGGTTCAGCGGATCGAACTGGCAGGCGTTGGCCTGTTGGCTGGTTTTCTGGCTTCGTGTGTCGCAAGCGTCGTGGGTTGGGCCCTTGCCCGGTATGTATTCGACTTTTCTTGGACTGTTTCGCTGTGGGTGCCCTTGGTGGGGGCGCTTGTAGGCGCAGTTTTGGCCTTGGCAGCAGGTTGGTGGGGCTTGCGCGAGGTGTTAAGCCGACCGGTTGTCGAAACCCTGCGCAAAGCCGCGGGTTGATAGACGGGTCCCGGGTTTGTGTAAAACCCTTTTCCGACTAGGGTAAGTACCAATCCCAAACCCCAGGCAAACGCCAACAATGACTATGTATTTCATTTCATAGGCACGTGCTTGCATAAGTTGCGTGCTTTTACCCTCGTCCTAGGAGTTACGCATGCAAAAAACGTTGCATATCAACGCAGACAAGTGCACAGGCTGTATGCAGTGCGAAATGGCGTGTTCATTTGAGAATTACGGCACATTTGCGACCGCCAAATCGCGTATTAAGGTGTTTGACTTTCACCATACCGGTAAAAAAGTACCCTACACCTGCACGCAATGTGATGAGGCCTGGTGTTTGCATGCGTGTCCCGTTGAAGCTATCACGGTGGACAAAGCCACTGGCGCCAAGGTGGTCAATGAAGCCACTTGCGTGGGTTGCAAGGTCTGCACGATTGCTTGCCCATTCGGAACGATTAACTATGTAGAAGAAACCGGCAAGGTGCAAAAGTGCGACCTCTGCGGTGGTGACCCTGCATGTGCTTCAGCCTGTCCTACAGGCGCTATCACCTTCATTGATGCCAACTGGACCGGCCTGGGCAAGATGGAGCAGTGGGCCGACAAATTGGCCAACCAGCCAAGCGCAGGCTAAAGCCAAAGCTGCTACTACAACGTTTATTACCTAATTTTTAGGAGCTTCACTATGTCATGGGCTGGAAAAATTCTTCGCGTTGACTTGACCGCAGGAACTGTCAAGTCGGAACCCCTCAACAAAGAGTGGGCACGTAACTATTTAGGCTCGCGTGGCCTGGGTTCGAAATACTTGGTGGAAGAGGTTGACGCAAAAGTCGACCCCTTGTCTCCAGCGAACAAAATCATTTGGGCGAGCGGCCCTTTGACCGGAACGATGGCCTCCACAGGCGGACGTTACACGGTCATCACCAAAAGCCCATTGACTGGCACGATTGCTTGCTCTAACTCCGGTGGTTACTGGGGTGCGGAGTTCAAGATGGCCGGTTGGGACATGGTGATTTTTGAAGGCAAGAGCGCCAAGCCGGTGTACCTGTATGTCAATGACGATGTCGCTGAGTTGCGCGATGCCTCGCATTTGTGGGGCAAGAGTGTGTGGGAAACCGAAGAGACCTTGAAGAAAAGCCTGCAAGATCCCTTAACCCGTGTCTCGAGCATCGGCAAAGCGGGAGAGAACGGTGTTTTGTACGCCGCTGTGGTGAATGATTTACACCGCGCCGCTGGGCGCTCTGGCGTTGGAACCGTCATGGGCAGCAAAAACCTCAAAGCCATTGCGGTTCGTGGAACCAAAGGCGTTGGCAATATTCTTAACCCCAAAGCGTTCATGAAAGCCACTGCCGAGAAGAAGAAAATCTTGGCTGAAAACGGCGTGACAGGCCAGGGCTTGCCCGCCTACGGAACCCAGGTGCTGATGAACGTGATCAACGAGGTCGGCGGACTGCCTACCCGTAACCACCGGGACAACCAGTTTGAAGGCGCCAAAGACATTTCGGCAGAGGCGATGGCAACCCCACGCGCAACCGATGGCAAAAAACAACTGGTGACCAACCAAGCCTGTTTTGGTTGCACCATTGCGTGCGGGCGTATCAGTAAGATGGACCAAGGCCACTTTACGGTCGCTAACAAACCCCAATACTGGGGTGCTTCAGGTGGCTTGGAATACGAAGCAGCTTGGGCGCTGGGTGCAGCCAATGGCGTCAACGACTTAGAGACTTTGCAATACGCCACCATGCTTTGCAATGAAGAAGGCATTGACCCCATTAGTTTTGGCGCAACGGTAGGCGCGGTCATGGAGTTGTATGACATGGGCGTTTTGACGAAGGAGCAAATTGGCATTGAAGCCAAATTTGGTTCGGCCCAAGCACTGGCTTATTTGGTTGAAGAAACCATTTACAGCCGTGGTTTTGGCAAAGAAATTGGCCAAGGTTCCAAGCGCCTTACCGCGAAATACGGCCATCCCGAGCTCAGCATGTCCAGCAAAGGACAAGAGTTCCCAGCGTATGACGGCCGTGCGATCCAAGGTATTGGCTTGGCGTACGCCACCTCCAACCGTGGCGGTTGCCATTTGCGCGGATACACGATTGCATCTGAAGTGCTTGGCATCCCAGTGAAGACCGATCCGCTGGAGCACGAAGGCAAGCCCGAGTTGGTGAAAGCCTTTCAAGACGCCACAGCGGCGTTTGACTCCTCAGGCCTGTGCATCTTCACGACCTTTGCGTGGGGCTTGGCCGATTTAGCGCCTCAAATGCAAGCGGCTATTGGCGAGGAATACACAACCGAAGAGTTGGAAAAAATTGGTGAGCGTATTTGGAATATGGAGCGCGAGTTCAACAACCGTGCAGGCTTTACCGCCAAAGACGACAGCTTGCCTCCGCGTTTGCTCAAAGAAGCTTGCAAAACAGGCCCTGCCACAGGCAAAGTCAATATGCTGGCTGACATGATGCCCAAGTATTACGCAGCCCGCGGCTGGGACAAAGAAGGACACCCCACTGCAGCCACCCGCAAGCGTTTGAGCTTGTAATTCAAAAGCGAGTCACCATGACCCACCACGTCATTCTTGGCGCCGGGCCAGCGGGCGTGATCGCAGCTGAAACCCTGCGTAAACACGCCCCACTGGACACCATCACCATCATTGGTGATGAACCAGAGGCGGCGTATTCCCGCATGGCCATTCCTTACTTGCTGATTGGCAAGGTGGCCGAAGGCGGAACCCATTTGCGCAAGAGTTCGAGCCACTTTTCTGACTTGAAGATTCAAGTGGTTCAAGACGGTGCGAGCAGCGTGGACGTTGCCAAAAAGAGCATCACGCTGGCTTCCGGTAAAAAAGTCAGCTTTGACACGCTGTTACTGGCCACCGGTTCACGCCCGGTGCATCCGCCCATAGCGGGTATGGACAGTGCGGGCGTGCATACCTGCTGGACCCTGGACGATGCGCGAAAAATCATGGCTTTGGCCAAACCGGGAGCCAAGGTGTTGCAGATGGGTGCAGGCTTTATTGGTTGCATCATCATGGAGGCTTTGGCAGCGCGTGGCGTTGAGCTCAGCGTGGTGGAGATGGGTGACCGCATGGTCCCGCGCATGATGGGCCCAACCGCAGGTGGAATGATCCGCGATTGGTGTGAAAAAAAGGGAGTGCAAGTTTTTACAGGGACTAAAGTAGAAGCCATTGCCGCTGGCAAGCCCCTCAAAGTCAAACTCTCCAACGGTAAAACCGTGGAGGCCGATTTGGTGATCAGCGCTACCGGCGTTCGTCCTTGTATCGATTTCCTCAAGGGCAGCAGTATTGCGTGCAAAGCGGGTGTGCTGACGGATGCCCATTTGCAAACCAATGTGCCTGGAATTTACGCCGCAGGCGACTGCGCTGAGGCCATGGACCTGCTTACCGGTACCCCGGTCGTGAGTGCGATTCAACCCAACGCGGCAGAACAAGCACGTATTGCTGCGCTCAATATGCTCGATTTTTCCAAGGGAAAATCTGCTAGTGCTGAACTGAAACAAGTTCCACAAATCAATGTGCTTGATACTTTGGGCCTGATTTCCACGAGCTTTGGGCAGTGGCAAGGTGTCAAAGGCGGTGAGCACGTGGAGATCACCGACGCTGTTTCCGGGCGCCACCTGAGTTTGCAATTTTCTGGGGATGTTCTGGTCGGGTGTAACTCGGTGGGGTGGACAGAGCATGTGGGGGTGATGCGTGGCTTGGTGGACGGCAAGGTGCATTTGGGCGAGTGGAAAACCATTTTGCAAAACGATCCCACCCAAATTTCTGAGGCCTACTTGGCGTGTGCCCAAGGGCAAGGCCAATGGGCGGGTGCGCAAGATGCACGTCGGCGTTAGTATTGGGCGATGAAAATCACGTTCAAACTGTTCGCGTCACTCACCGAATACCTTCCTCAACAAGCACGCTACACCAACGTCATTGAACTTGATGTGGCGCCTGATGCCAGCATCTCCCAGATCATTGAGCCTTTTGGGCTGCCTGAAAAAATGGTCCATCTGGTTCTGATCAACGGAACCTACATCGCCCCTGAAAACCGCATGACCCAAACCTTGAAAGAGGGCGATGCGCTGGCGATCTGGCCGCCCATTGCCGGGGGCTAATCCTTCGCCATGCAATCGTTTTACGAAGAGCGCTTTGAGCGCGAGATGGGCTGTACTGAAAAAGAATGGCTCGGTTGGTTGCCCAATGCGATTGGCCAGCACCATTGGAAAATGCAAGACCAGACAGTGGGTGTGCGCATTGGTGAGGGTGCGCTGGGGTTGAAATGGCAGGTGGGCGAACCGCGCGTGATTGCCTTGGCGCGAATTCCCCGGCTTTTGGTAAGTTTTCGGTTTGCTGGCGTAGATGAAACCACGCGCTACCTGTTTATGAAACGCTTTGACCTGTTTATGCAGCGCGGGGGCGGCTAGGCTTTTTAGAAAAATCCCACCAAGGCAAAACCGTGCGCAGTGGTTGAACTTGGCCACTTTGCTCTGGGGTGTAGCCCTCTAGGCCAAGCAAAAGCGTAGTCCATTGGGGCGTTTGCAGGAGTGCACGCAGGGCGACCACCGGGGCTTGGTCCAAGGCCGATTTCAGGCAAACCAAGTGGTAGCTTTCTTGGGCCAGTGCAATGAAGTCCAGGCCTTGGGCCTTGGCAGCCACGGCAATACCCAAACCTGCATCTGCGCTGCCACTGGCAATCGCATGGGCTACTGCGGTATGGCTTGGTTCGGTTTGTTCATAGCCCACGATGTCTCCACTTTGGATGCCTTGCTGGCCCAGCAACTCATCCAACACCACACGCGTTCCCGTTCCCAAGGCGCGGTTCACGTAGCGCGCCTGCAAGCGTTGAACATCATGCAAGCTTGTCAATCCCAAGGGGTTACCCGCAGCAACCATCAGCCCCTGGGTGCGATTGGCAAAACCAATGATTTTGTGCAAGCCCGGTTGGAGCAAAGGTTTGTAGGTGCGCTCGGCCAGTGAGCCTGGTGCGGGGTGTTGCAGGGTATGAAACCCCGCCATGACGCAGCGGCCTTCGTTGAGTGCGCGAATCGCGTCCACGCTGCCGCAAAAACGGATATCCAAATGCAACTGACCATCATCGCCCGGGGAGGCATTCAAAGCATGTTCACGCAAGGCCCCCAGCGCGTCATCGTGGCTGGCGTAGAAGGTCAGCACATGGGCGTGGTCATCAAAAGCGACGGCAAAAGCGCGCTCTAAATCACCGCGCAAGGCCTCAATTTGGGGCGCGAGGCGGGCTTGCGCTTGGCGCTCCGCCCACATGAGTTTGCTACCAAATTCACTGAGTCGGGCTGATTTTCCCTTGTCCCAAACGAGCAACTCGTTGCCGAGTTCATCTTCCCAGCGTTTGAGTTCGCCCCAAACGTGGCGGTACGACAAACCCATGGTTCGAGCCGCAGCAGAAATGGAGCCTTGGCTGTTTACGGCTTTTAACAAGTCGATCAAAGGATTGCGTACCAAGGCCGGGCTGGTGCTGCGGCTCAGCGAGTAATGAAATTGAAGCCTATGCACGTGGTTACATATGGTGGGTTATTGCCTTGGCCGCTACGATACCCCAAGTTATGACCTCGCTGACCGATAGTGCGCTAACTGCGCTGCAATTGATTGTTTCCTTAGACCCCGTTTTTTTGGCCATTGTGGGCCGATCGTTGGCGGTGAGTACCTGCGCTTGCCTATTGGCTTGCAGTATGGGCTTGGTTGTAGGCGCTTGGCTGGGTGTGGCCCGGTTTAGAGGGCGCGGGGTCTTACTCACCGTAGTCAACACATCCTTGGCCGTGCCCTCGGTGGTGGTGGGTTTGGTGGTCTATTTGCTGCTCTCACGCTCAGGCCCATTGGGCTTTTTGGGCTGGCTCTTTAGTTTTAAAGCGATGGTTCTGGCACAGGCCGTGTTGGTGCTGCCGGTGGTGACCGCGCTCACCCGCCAAACTGTTCAAGATGCCGATACTTTGCACGGCGAGCAATTGCGATCCTTGGGCGCTGGCACAGGCGTTCGAAGTTTGCTTTTGGCGTGGGATGAACGCTACGCCTTGCTGATGGTTGTCATTGCAGCCTTTGGGCGAGCAATCTCTGAGGTGGGTGCAGTCATGATTGTGGGGGGCAATATCGACGGCTTTACCCGGGTTATGACCACAGCCATTGCGCTTGAAACGTCTAAGGGGGATTTGCCGCTGGCTTTGGGCCTGGGCTTGGTGTTGTTGGTGTTGGTTTTAATTCTCAATACTGCCGTCTCGTTTCTGCGCAGTTGGCGCGAGCGGGTTGACGGCGCAAGTGGTCAGGGGGCGCTTCACGCAGGCACTGCGGGGGCGGGCTTGGTATGACCGCACTCATTGCGCTGGATCACGTTACTGTGCAATTGGGCGTGGGCGCTCGCAACCTGACGCGCTTGGATCCCAACTTACTTTGCTCCCTCTCTGAGGTCAGCATGTCAGTGAACGCGGGGGAGCGGGTGGCGCTGGTTGGAGCCAACGGTTCTGGAAAAAGCACCTTGCTGCGTTTGTTGCACGGTCTGTTGCAACCCACCCAAGGGCAAATCACGCTGTCCCAAAATCTTCGGCAAGCCATGTTGTTTCAGCGCCCGCACATGCTGCGCATGCAGGTCAACCACTACGTTGCTTTGGGTTTGTGGTTGGGTGGCTTGGCGTGGTCACAAGCGAAAACACAGGCTATGGATGCTTTAACGCGTGTAGGCCTGCAAGACTTAGCTTACCGAAAAGCGAGAACGCTTTCAGGCGGCCAACAGCAGCGCGTTGCCATGGCGCGGGCGTGGGCGCTGGGGCCGCAGCTCTTGCTTCTAGATGAACCCACTGCCAGTTTGGATCCCCATGCCAAAGCCGAGGTCGAGTCCTTGATGCAGGCATTCGCCGAAGAGCGCAGCGAACACACCTTGATTTTTGCCAGCCACAACTTGGGCCAAGTCAAACGCCTAGCTACGCGGGTGGTGTACCTTGAAAAAGGCCGCGTTTTGGCTGATCTGCCCGTGCACCAGTTTTTTGATTCCGCCGTATTGCAGGCGCAATGCCCTGCAGCCCATTTTTTTGTCAAAGGAGAAGTTCTATGAGTTCCCGTTTTTCTCGTCGTGTATGGCTGTCTTTGGTTTTAAGCACATCGGCTTGGGCCGTGCATGCCCAGTCGATGGTGATGGCGTCCACCACCTCTACCGAGCAGTCGGGCCTCTTTGCCCATATGCTCCCCGCTTTCACCAAGGCCACGGGTGTGGAAGTGAAGGTGGTGGCATTAGGCACGGGCCAAGCGATTGACATGGGGCGCAGGGGCGACGCCGATGTTTTGTTTGTGCATGACCAGGTGGCAGAAGAAAAAGTAGTGGCAGAGGGTTTTGCAGTCAAACGTTTCCCCGTGATGTACAACGACTTTGTGCTTATTGGCCCCGCGTCCGACCCTGCTAAAACCAAAGGCAAAGATATTGTGCAAGCCCTAAGCAAACTGAGCGCGGCCAATGCTAATTTCATTTCACGCGGGGATAAAAGTGGAACCCACGCAGCAGAGCTGCGCTTTTGGAAACTCACCCCTGCACCAGACGCCAAAGGCAGTGGTTATAAAGAATGCGGTTGCGGTATGGGTCCTGCGCTCAATATGGCATCGAGCACGGGGGGCTATGTCATGGCCGACCGCGCAACCTGGTTGAGTTTCAAAAACCGCGGCGATTTGCAAATTTTGGTGGAAGGCGATAACCGTTTGTTCAACCAATACGGCGTCATGGTGGTCAATCCTGCTAAGCACCCGCATGTGAAAGCGGCCTTGGCGCAAAAGTTTGTGGATTGGGTGATCTCAAACGAAGGCCAAGCCAATGTAGCGGCCTACAAAATTGAGGGCCAACAGCTCTTTTTCCCGAACGCTTCTAAGTAAATTCCCTTCAACCCGGGCTGCCCAAACGTACGGGTTGAAGCAAGACCACCAAGGCACCCGCTCCGCCTTGGGCGGGCTGCGCTTGAACAAAAGCGACGACCTCGGCTTTTTGAACCAGCCAACGGTGCACTTTGTCTTTGAGCACCGGCGTTTTTCCGGGCGAGCCCAAGCCTTTGCCATGGACGACCCGCACACACCGGATTCCTTGCTTGTGCGACTCGCGGATAAAACTCCCCAAAGCCTCCCGCGCTTCATCGCTGCGCAAGCCATGCAAGTCAATTTGGCGCTGAATACTCCACTTGCCTTTGCGAAGTTTTTGCGCCACATCAATACCCACGCCTGGACGGCGAAAACTCAAATGGTCATCGGTGTCTAACAGCGAGCTGACATCGACTTCGTCACTCAGCGATTCTTGCAGGGCTGCAGCCTCATCGCGCTGGTGTTGCAAAGGCGCAGCTTGCGGCGGCTTGGGTTTGAGGTTGACGACTGCGGCTTGCGGCATGCGTTTGACTTTTCCAACCGCAGTTTGAAACAGGTTTTTTTGGGCAGCAAGACGCT
>JAIPDD010000034.1 GCA_021737875.1 Sulfuritalea sp. | reverse complement strand
GTTCCATCATCAACCCCTTAGAGCACTTTAACCAAGTAGCTGATCTTATTGATCATGCCGCGAACTGCAGGCGTGTCTTCCAACTCGCTTGTGCTTCCCATTTTGCGCAAACCCAAACCACGCACTGTGGCACGGTGGGCTTCTTTGCAACCAATTGGACTACGTACCAATTGGATTTTTACTGTTTGCTGTGGTGTTGTCATAGTGAAGTCCTCGCTTAAACGAAGATCTCTTCAATGGTTTTTCCGCGCTTTGCTGCTACTTCAGCAGGCGTTGTCGAAAGCGACAATGCATCTAGCGTGGCGCGAACCATGTTGTAAGGGTTGCTTGAGCCGTGGCTCTTGGCGACGATATCGGTAATACCAATGACTTCGAACACTGCGCGCATAGGTCCACCAGCAATAATGCCGGTTCCTTTGGGTGCGGGTGCCATCATCACATTGGCGGCGCCGTGGTGACCCATCACTTTGTGGTGGATCGAACCATTTTTGAGCGTCACTTTCACCATGTTGCGGCGCGCTTCTTCCATCGCTTTTTGTACAGCCGCAGGCACTTCTTTTGACTTGCCCTTGCCCATACCCACGCGACCGTCACCGTCACCAACCACAGTGAGTGCAGCAAAACCGAGAATACGGCCGCCCTTTACCACTTTGGTCACGCGGTTGATCGCGATCATTTTTTCGCGCAGTCCGTCTTCAGGCCCTTCAGCC
Organism: Sulfuritalea sp.; assembly: GCA_021737875.1. GTDB lineage: Bacteria > Pseudomonadota > Gammaproteobacteria > Burkholderiales > Burkholderiaceae_C > Allorhodoferax. Next base: position 16,976 of record JAIPDD010000034.1, on the reverse strand, counting down.
TTACCCTGCATTTTTCCTTGAACTTTAGCCATCTTTATTTCCGATCTGCTTAGAACTGCAAGCCAGCTTCACGCGCTGCATCTGCCAAAGCCTTAACACGGCCGTGGTATGCAAAACCTGCACGATCGAATGCGACTTTTTCAACGCCAACCGCTTTGGCTTTTTCAGCCACGCGCTTACCAATTAACTGGGCTGCGGCGACATTGCTGCCTTTGCCTGCGCCACCCAATGCTTTGCGAACATCGACTTCTGCTGTCGATGCAGTCGCCAATACTTTGCTTCCGTCTCCGGAAATAACGCTGGCGTAAATGTGCAGATTTGTACGATTGACAGTCAGACGGGCCACGCCCTGACTTGCAATACGGATACGCGTTTGACGCGACCTGCGAAGACGTTGCTCTTTTTTGGTCAACATAGTGCAGCTCCTTATTTCTTCTTAGTTTCTTTGATGGTGATCTTCTCATCCGAATAACGGATGCCTTTGCCCTTGTAAGGCTCAGGAGGACGCACATCACGAATCTCAGCAGCAATTTGGCCAACGCGCTGACGGTCAGCACCTTTGATCAAAATTTCTGTGGGCGTTGGGGTCGCAACAGAAATGCCAGCAGGCATATCAATATTGACAGGATGAGAGTAGCCGACGGCCAGGTTGAGTTTGTTACCCGTGGCTTGCGCCTTGTAACCCACACCAACCAAATTGAGTTTTTTCTCAAAGCCTTTGGTAACACCCACAACCATGTTATTCACCAATTGGCGCATGGTTCCAGACATCGCATCGGCTTCACGCGAATCGTTTGCGGGCTGAAAGCTCAGCTTGCCCGCATCATTAACGATTTTCACCAAGGCATTTTGCGCAAGGTGCAAGTTGCCGCCAGACGCTTTCACGCTGATTTGATCGTTGTTTAACGAAACATCAACGCCAGCAGGCACAACAACAGGTAATTTTCCTACACGGGACATGTGTTATTTCTCCTCAATGTAGGTTTAAGCGACGTAGCAAAGCACTTCGCCACCGACACCGGTAGCCCGCGCTTTGCGGTCAGTCATTACACCCTGAGGCGTGGTAACAATCGCCACACCCAAGCCGTTTTGGACTTGTGGGATTGCATCGCTGCCGCGGTAAACGCGCAAGCCAGGACGGCTTACACGCTCAATGCGTTCGATGACAGGGCGACCTGCGTAATACTTCAAAGCAATTTCCAAAACAGACTTGCCGTCTGTTGTAGTTACCTTGAAGTCATCAATGTATCCCTCGTCCTTAAGGACTTGGGAAATGGCAACTTTCACTTTGGATGAAGGCACCAATACGGTTGGCTTAGCGACCATTTGCGCGTTACGGATACGCGTCAACAGATCAGCAATGGGATCACTCATACTCATGTTCGGTACTCCTACTGCTTACCAGCTGGCCTTGACGATGCCAGGGATTTCTCCGGCAAACGCCATTTCACGGATTTTTGCCCGACCTAGACCAAAATGCTGGAACGTTCCGCGAGGGCGTCCAGTAATGGCACAGCGGTTACGCTGACGGGTAGGGTTCGCATTGCGTGGAAGTTTTTGCAAACCCAGACGGGCAGCAGCACGCTCATCATCGGTACGCTTTGCGTCACCGGCAATTGACTTCAGTTCCGCATATTTCTTAGCGTACTTTGCAGCCAACTTATCACGTTTGAGCTCACGCTCGATTAAAGCCATTTTAGCCACAGGTCACCTCAGTTCTTGAACGGGAAGCGAAAGCCAGCGAGAAGCGCTTTGCACTCTTCGTCTGTCTTAGCAGTCGTCGTAATGCTGATATTGAGGCCACGCAAGGCGTCAACCTTGTCGTATTCAATTTCAGGGAAAATGATCTGCTCTTTTACGCCGATGTTGTAGTTTCCACGGCCGTCAAATGCACGCCCAGAGATACCACGGAAATCGCGAACACGGGGCAGCGCCACGGTGACAAAGCGGTCAAGGAATTCATACATTTGAACGCCGCGCAATGTGACCATGCAGCCAATGGCTTGGCCTTCACGAATTTTGAATCCGGCAATCGCCTTTTTCGACTTCGTCACCACAGGTTTTTGCCCTGCAATTTTGGTCAGATCCGCAACCGCGTTGTCCATCACCTTTTTATCGGCAACCGCCTCGCTCACACCCATATTGAGTGTGATCTTGGTTAAACGGGGAACCTGCATGGGAGAAGTGAAACCGAACTTCGTCATCAGTTCGGGAGCTACTTTCTCACGGTAGTGTTGTTGTAGACGTGCCATTTTTATGCCACCTTGATTTCTTCGCCGCTTGACTTGTAAACACGAACGCGTTTACCGTCAGCCTGCATCTTGATACCAACTCGGTCCGCCTTGCCAGAGGTTGCGTTGAAAATAGCAACATTGGATTGGTGGATAGGCATTGTTTTTTCAACAATGCCGCCGGTTGCGCCCTTCAGGGGGTTGGGCTTGGTGTGTTTTTTCACCATATTTACGCCCTCAACCACCACATGCGAGTCATCTTTGCGCAGAGAAACCACTCCGCGCTTGCCCTTATCACGGCCAGCGATGACGATAATTTGATCGCCCTTGCGAATCTTGTTCATGTCGCGCGTCCTTACAAAACTTCAGGAGCCAAGGACACGATCTTCATGAACTTTTCAGTACGCAATTCACGCGTGACTGGTCCAAAGATGCGGGTGCCGATAGGCTCCAACTTAGCATTTAGCAACACAGCCGCGTTGCCATCGAACTTCACCAAAGAGCCGTCGCTGCGACGGATACCCTTAGCAGTACGAACCACCACCGCGCTGTACACCTCGCCTTTTTTGACACGTGCACGGGGGGCAGCTTCTTTGATGCTGACTTTGATGATGTCGCCTACGCTTGCGTAGCGACGTCGAGATCCGCCAAGCACCTTGATGCAAAGGACGGATTTTGCGCCGGTGTTATCGGCGAGTTCCAATCGAGATTCAGTTTGGATCATTTCATTATTCCCAACTTGCACCGAACACGTTGCGAGCAGCCCATCCTTGATGGAGAAACAACCCACACCGACTTCAGTCAGTCTTGGGCCCGCTGTCAGCAACTCAAACCACTCGAGCTGCTTTCATTTGGGCAGAACTTCATACTTTTTCAAGCGAAGCCCTCTATTATGCACGTTTTTAGGCTGGCGTGCAAAGATTTCTAAGAAATTTTCCAGTAATGCGGCGCCAAAGTGCAAAATTTATCTGTCTCGGGGTCAGATCCTAATTCCTCCTCAAGGATTTTTCCCACCTCCGCAGCCACGCCAGCAGCCCCTTTGGCATCTAAAAAGAGCAGCCGAGAGCGCCTTGCAAGCACATCTTCTACGGTACGCGCGTATTCAAAGCGGGCCGCAAAACGCACCATCGCTTCTGATAAGCCTTCGGCAATCCAGCGCTCACCCCCTGGCAAGGCGGCAACAGCCGCTTGTTCCGAGCCATAAGAATGCATGCCCGGGGGCAAGCTGAGGGACACTTGCGCGTTTTCTGTGCCTGGCGACCCAAGCAAAGCCAGCTTATGGGTTTCAGAGGCCGTCCCGGGACGAAGCAGCTTGCTTTCCACGCAGGCGTTCAACACGTCTTCGGCCATGACGCGGTAAGTGGTCCACTTCCCCCCTGTCACAGTCACCAAGCCACTGCGGCTGATTTCAACCGTGTGCTCACGGCTGATTTTTTTGGTAGCTTGCGTTGCGTCATCTTGTTGTTTAACCAAAGGTCGTAAGCCCACCCAGATGCTTTTGATATCGCTTGGGGTCGGAGCTTTGCGCAAATAGCGCCCTGCTTCCCGAAGAATGAATTCCGTTTCTTCTTGGTAAGCCGTCGGTTCGAGCGCCAAATCTTTAGAAGGCGTATCCGTCGTGCCCAAGACGACTTTTCCCAACCAAGGCACTGCAAACAACACGCGTCCATCCGACGTTTTAGGGACCATGAGCGCGGCATCCGAGCCCAGAAACTCACGGTCCACCACCATGTGCACCCCTTGGCTAGGAGCCACCATGGGTTTAACATCCGTGGGGTGATCTGTGTCAGCGCGTGTGCCGTCATTTTCTCGCAGCGCATCAACCCACACCCCCGTGGCATTGACTACGCAGCGGCTGCGAATACGGTATGTTTTTTCGGTAAAGGTATCGACGCACTCCAAGCCCGCAATTTTCCCGTTCTCATACTGCAGCTGATCGGCGCGGCAGTAGTTCAGCAACAAAGCACCGCGCTGTGCTGCAGTTCGCGCGATGGCCAAAGCCAGCCGAGCGTCGTTGAACTGTCCATCCCAGTACTTCACCCCACCCCGTAAGCCCTTGGCTTGCACCATGGGTAGTAAGGCTTGGGTTGCATGGCGGCTTAAAAATTCTGTTTTTCCCAGGCCCGCTTTTCCCGCTAGTTGGTCATACAAGGTCAAACCGACGCCATAAAAAGGCGTTTCCCACCAGCGGTAGGACGGCATGACGAAGGCCAGTGGCTGTGCGATATGGGGCGCGATGTGCAGCAAGGTGCTGCGTTCATGCAGCGCTTCACGCACCAGTGAAATATTGCCTTGGGCCAGGTAGCGAACGCCCCCATGCACCAATTTCGTGGAACGTGAAGACGTTCCTTTTGCAAAGTCATGCGACTCCACCAAAACCACACTCAAACCGCGCGCGGCTGCATCCAAAGCAACACCCAAGCCCGTCGCACCACCGCCTACAACGGCAATGTCATAAGTGCGGTCCTGCGCCAAACGGGCGAGCAACTGGGCACGCTGGGTCAGAAGCAAAGCGGTGTCGCGGGACATAAGAATGTATAAAAATTGGCATGCAGAGTCCCCTGCCCCTATGGGCGAGAGATCCTACTTTGTCCATGAAAAGCCGTGCAGCAGAACGCTGCACGGCCACCCTTCAGTTCAAGTTCATCACCCGAATGGATTAACGAACCTTGCCAGCTTTCCACGCATTGAGCAGCGTGTCATAGGCAATCGTTTCACCCTTTGGCTTTTCATTTGCCAATTTCTTCCATGGGGCGCCTTTGTCACTGAGGTACTTGTTCGGGTCACCTTTAGGATTGAGCTTAGGCGGGCAATTTGCCATACCAGCGCGCTCAAGGCGGCCCATCACATCGTCCATCTCATTGGCCAGGTTATCCATGGCTTGTTGCGGCGTTTTTTCACCCGTCACAGCCACCGCCACGTTCTTCCACCAGAGCTGTGCAAGCTTGGGGTAGTCAGGCACGTTGGTTCCCGTGGGAGTCCAAGCCACACGCGCTGGGCTGCGGTAAAACTCCACCAAGCCACCCAACTTTGGCGCCATGTCGGTCATCGCCTTGGACTGGATATCTGATTCCCGGATGGGGGTCAGACCCACAATGGTTTTCTTCAGCGAGGTGGTCTTCGCGGTCACAAACTGCGCGTACAGCCAAGCAGCAGCGACTTTATTGGCATCGTGGTCTTTAAAGAAAGTCCATGAGCCTACGTCCTGGTAGCCGTTTTGCATGCCTTGCTTCCAGTAGGGGCCGTTGGGGCCAGGTGCCATGCGCCACTTTGGTGTGCCATCGGCTTTCACGACGGGTAGGCCAGGCTTGATCATGTCAGCAGTGAAGGCGGTGTACCAAAAGATCTGCTGGGCAATTTGGCCTTGTGCTGGCACGGGGCCGGCTTCACCAAACGTCATGCCGATGGCTTCTTTGGGTGAGTATTTTTTCATCCAGTCGATGTACTTTGTCAAAGCATAGACAGCGGCCGGTGAATTGGTTGCACCTCCGCGGGCCACGGATGCACCCAAGGGCGTACAGCCGTCAGCAGAAGCGCGGATACCCCACTCGTCCACCGGCTTGCCATTGGGGATACCAATGTCTGCGGTGCCCGCCATGGAAAGCCATGCATCGGTAAAGCGCCAACCCAAGGAAGGATCTTTCTTGCCGTAATCCATGTGGCCATAAATAGGCTTGCCATCAATGGTCTTGACATCTTCGGTAAAGAAGGCAGCGATGTCTTCGTACGCGCTCCAGTTCAAAGGAACACCGAGTTCGTAGCCGTACTTGGCTTTGAACTTGGCTTTGAGCTCGGGCTTTTCAAACAGGTCCGCGCGGAACCAATACAAATTGGCAAACTGCTGGTCGGGCAACTGGTACAACTTTTTATCGGGTCCGGTTGTGAAGCTGGTACCGATAAAGTCCTTCAAATCTAAGCCCGGGTTGGTCCACTCTTTACCTGCGCCAGACATATAGTCCGTCAAGTTCATGACCTTTCCATACCGGTAGTGGGTTCCGATCAAATCGGAGTCTGTGATCCAGCCGTCATAAATTGACTTGCCCGACTGCATCGAGGTTTGCAGTTTTTCGACCACATCGCCCTCGCCAATCAGGTCGTGCTTGACCTTAATTCCCGTGATTTCCTGAAAGGCCTTGGCCAATGTCTTGGACTCGTACTCGTGGGTGGTAATGGTTTCAGAAACCACTGAAATTTCTTTGACGCCTTTGGCTTGCAGTTTTTTCGCTGCGTCAATAAACCACTTCATCTCCGCAGCTTGCTTGTCTTTGGACAAGGTTGAGGGCTGGAACTCACTGTCGATCCACTTTTTGGCTGCTGCCTCATCCGCCCATGCGCTGTTTGACAACGCGCAAGCGATTGCGACGGATACCGCTGAATACCGCAACTTCATGATATGTCTCCTCAATTGTTAAAAACCCCAACCAACAAGGCCTATTCGACTCTAGGGGAAATTGAGCCGATCCTTACCCAGCTTTCACTCATCCTTTGCTTAGGATGAGTGAAAGCAAAGCCATTGAAAATACAAAACTAAACCAAATCGAAGGGTCCTCGCCCAAATTGAACCATTGGGCAAAACGCCCGCTCAAGCCGACATAAGCCAAGTTCACATACGCCGCGCTGAGTAAACCAATGAATAAGCGATCGCCACGGGTGGTCTCCATGGGCAAAAAACCTTTGCGCAAAACGGTGGGCGACTTGATTTCCCACAAGGTCATTCCCGCCAACATCAGGCCAATGCAACAAAAGAAAACCGTCACCGGCGTCGTCCATGCCATCCACTCAAACATACGCACCCACTCCTTTAAACGCGGCCCATCGCAAAACCTTTTGCGATGTAATTGCGAACAAACCAAATCACTATCGCACCTGGAACAATCGTTAACACGCCCGCAGCTGCCAAGGTCGCCCAATCCATTCCTGCAGCTGAAACCGTTCGGGTCATGGTCGCAGCAATAGGCTTGGCGTTGACACTGGTCAAGGTCCGCGCCAGCAGCAACTCGACCCAACTGAACATGAAACAGAAAAACGCCGCCACGCCTACGCCTGCTTTAATCAAAGGAATGAAAATTTGGATAAAGAAACGGGGGAAGGTGTATCCGTCAATGTAGGCGGTTTCATCGATCTCGCGTGGGATGCCACTCATAAAACCTTCCAAAATCCAGACGGCCAAGGGCACGTTAAACAGCAGATGGGCCAGCGCCACGGCAATATGCGTATCCATCAAGCCTACCGAGGTGTAGAGCTGAAAGAAAGGCAGCAAAAACACGGCCGGTGGCGTCATGCGGTTGGTCAATAACCAGAAAAATACATGTTTATCGCCCAAAAAACTGTAGCGCGAAAACGCGTAGGCCGCAGGCAACGCAACACACAACGAGATCACCGTGTTGATACCCACGTAAATCAAACTGTTGATGTAACCTGAATACCACGCAGGATCGCTCAGGATGGTTTTGTAGTTATCCCACGTGAAGTGGTTGGGAAGCAAGCTAAAGCCCGCCACGATTTCATTGTTGGTCTTGAACGACATGTTGATCATCCAGTAGATGGGCAACAAGGCAAACACCACGTACGCCAGCATGAATAGCGAGCGTTTTTGAAATTTTGGCTTATGCATGGCCCACCTCCTTGGTCTGGGTTCCCACACGCTGCATCCAGTTATACAAAATAAAGCACATCAGCAAGATGATCAGAAAGTAAATCAAGGAGAACGCTGCCGCGGGGCCGAGGTCAAACTGACCCACCGCTTTTTGCGTTAAGAACTGCGACAAAAAGGTCGTCGAGTTTCCTGGCCCGCCACCGGTTAACACAAAGGGCTCGGTGTAAATCATGAAGCTGTCCATGAAACGCAGCAACACTGCAATCACCAGCACGCCACGCATTTTTGGCAACTGAACATAGCGAAACACATCGAGTTTGCTAGCGCCATCAATGCTTGCGGCTTGGTAATAGGCATCGGGGATGGACCGCAAACCCGCATAGCCCAGCAAGGCAACCAGCGGCGTCCAATGCCATATATCCATCAGCAACACCGTAAGCCAAGCGTGCAGCGCGTTACCGGTGTAGCTGTATTCAATCCCCATGCCTTGCAGTGCTGCACCCATCAGGCCAATGTCGGTGCGCCCAAAAATTTGCCAAATGGTTCCAACCACGTTCCACGGAATCAACAAAGAAAGCGAAACTACCACCAAGGCCAACGAAGACCTCCATCCTTGGGCGGGCATCGACAAAGCCAACAGAATTCCCAAAGGAATTTCTAAGGCCAACACTGCAAAGGAAAATTTGAGCTGGCGCCACAGCGCCCCATGCAATTCCTCATCGCGCATGATGGCGGAAAACCACTCTGTGCCCACAAAAATTCTGCGCTCAGGAGAAATGATGTCTTGTACCGAGTAATTCACCACTGTCATCAAGGGCAAGATCGCTGAAAACGCGACGCAAACCAAGACCGGCAATATCAAGAACCAGGCTTTTTGGTTTACAGGTTTGTTGCTCGCGTTCATTGCACGATTTCCTCATTTTGATAGAAGCAGGTTTTGTCTCCCATCACTTGGAGCCACACCTGTTCACCGACTGCAAAGGAGACTGCCGTAGTTTGCAGTCGCACTTTAAACGCATGGCCTGAAATCGTCGCGCTGATGATGAGATGGGTACCCACGTCGCGGATTTGACTCACCGTCATCGGCAATGCACCTGGTGTGTGGGGTGACACAACGGGAACATATTCGGGGCGAATTCCCAAGGTAATTTCGCCCGCCGGTAGCTGGGCGCCTGTGAGAGGAAGCCCCACATTCACACCGCACAGATGAACGCCGCTGCCATCCACTTTGCCAGGCAAGAAGTTCATGCCGGGCGAGCCAATGAAATGACCCACAAAAGTGTGGCTTGGGCGCTCAAACAAATCGGCTGCTGGGCCCATTTGCACTGCGCGCCCACGCGTCATCACAACCACTTGCTGCGCAAAGGTCAAGGCCTCCACTTGGTCATGGGTGACGTAAATCAATGTGAGTTTGAGCTCACGGTGAATTTGTTTGAGCTTGCGGCGCAACTGCCATTTCAGGTGCGGATCGATCACGGTCAAGGGTTCATCGAATAAAACCGCGGACACATCGGGCCTGACCAAGCCCCGCCCGAGCGATATTTTTTGTTTCTCATCGGCAGAAAGACCGGAGGCACGCTGGTTGAGCTGCCCACTCATTTCCAACATTTCTGCGATTTCTCCAACCCGTTTTTTGATTTGCTCTGGCGCGACCTTGCGATTTCGCAATGGGAACCCTAAGTTTTCGGCAACGGTCATGGTGTCGTAAATCACCGGAAACTGAAACACTTGCGCAATATTGCGTTGCTGCGGCGTATCGGCTGTGACGTCTTTTCCGTCAAACCGCACGCTGCCTTGCGAAGGCACCAGCAAGCCTGACATGATGTTGAGCATGGTGGTTTTTCCACACCCCGATGGCCCGAGCAAGGCGTAGGCTCCGCCATCTTCGAAGGTCATTTTCAGTGGCAACAGCGCATAGTCCGCCTCGGTCTGCGGATGGGGTCGGTAAGCGTGCGCCAGATCAAGTTCTATGCGTGCCATATCAACGCACCCCTTCGCGACCAGGAGAGCGCAATAGCATTCCGCTCGCATCAAACACATACAACTGGCGCGGATGAAAGTAAGCGGTCACCCGGGTGCCAAGTTCAAAGTAATGCACACCCGTGAGTTGCGCCACCATACCGCCCAAGGGGGTATCGAGGTGGATAAAAGTATCCGAGCCCGATATTTCTGCCAGCTCCACCGAACCGGTCAAAGCCAAATCACCGTCTTGGGGCGTCACCCGCAAGGCGCTAGAACGCACACCCACGGTCAACGCGGGGTCCGCTTGCGCAGGCAAATCGAGCGTGGCGAAAAATGCAGGGGAAAGCGCAACGCCGCCAGCAACTGCTTTTCCTGGCATTAAGTTCATAGGCGGATCGCTAAAGGCCTTGGCTACCCGCACCGAACTCGGCTGATGAAACACTTCGGCCGTGGGACCGTATTGCAATAACTCGCCTGCGTCCATGACAGCGGTATAGCCCCCCAGCAAGAGCGCCTCACCCGGCTCGGTGGTGGCATATACCACGGTCGAATTGCCCAAGGCAAACAGCGCCGTTAATTCATCGCGCAACTCTTCTCTTAATTTGTAATCTAAATTCACCAAGGGTTCGTCCAACAGCATCAGGGGCGCTCCTTTTGCCAAGGCCCGCGCAAGGGCGACCCGTTGCTGCTGGCCACCTGAGAGCTCAGCAGGCAGCCGATTGAGAAACTTATCAATATGCAGCTTCTCCGCCAACTCCGTGACGCGTTGCTTGTAATTGGGCTCGCCGCGCAGCTTTAAAGGAGAGGCAATATTGTCAAAGACCGTCATCGAAGGGTAGTTGATAAATTGTTGGTAGACCATCGACACATTGCGTTCCCGTACAGGCACGCCAGCCACATTCACACCGTCAATCAGAACTTGGCCCGTGCTGGGTACATCTAAGCCCGCCATGATGCGCATGAGGCTGGTTTTCCCGGCCTGCGTTGCGCCCAGCAGAACCGTCACTGCGCCAGGGCGCAAGGCCATATCCAAGGCATACAGCCAAGGTTGAGCCCCTACTTTTTTGCTCACCCCTACAAGTTCCAACTCCATCGCTTCGCCTTATTGAGCCGCACGTCGCTTGTGCATAAATGTTCGCTTGTGAGAATTATTGTTCGTAATTATTCTTTTAATCTAAGTATTTACCCTAAAAATATTCCTTTCTTTTCGATTTACAGTCGGGCCAGGCCTTCAACCCCAGAGAGAATCGCTGCGCCATGAACCCCAATCCCCGCCAAATGACGCTCTTAAGTGAGGTGCATGCCCAAGGCTCCGTCACGGTGGAACTTTTAGCAGACAAGCTCGGGGTCACCCTGCAAACGGTACGCCGGGATGTGCAGCGTTTGGCCGATGAAGGGCTTCTCACGCGGTTCCATGGCGGGGTTCGTGTTCCCAGTTCCACTGTTGAAAACATAGCTTACCGGCAACGCGAGATCCTCAATGCGGTGGGCAAAGCACGGATCGCGAAGGCCGTTGCCGCTGCCGTTCCCAACGGCTGCTCTTTGATTCTCAATATTGGAACGACCACCGAGGCCATTGCGCGGGAGCTGTTGCAGCACACGGGCTTGCGGGTGATTACGAATAATTTGAATGTGGCGGCGATATTGAGCGCCAACCCCAACGCCGAAGTGATTGTGGTCGGTGGCGTGGTGCGTGGGCGTGACCAAGGCATTGTGGGAGAAGCCGCCGTTGACTTTATTCGCCAGTTCAAAGTGGATATTGGGCTGATCGGGATTTCTGCCATTGAGCCCGATGGATCGCTGCGCGATTTTGACTACCGAGAGGTCAAAGTGTCGCAAACGATTATTTCGCATGCCCGCGAAGTGTGGGTGGCCGCTGACAGCAGCAAGTTCAAGCGCCCAGCGATGGTTGAAGTGGCACAACTCTCCCAAATTGACCGTTTATTCTCAGAGGCCTTACCGCCCGAGCCATTTATGCATTTACTCAACGAAGCGCAGGTGCGTTTTGAGTTGGCCGCACCTTAAGCGTATTCTTCGCACTTCCATGTCTGCTTTTTTCATGCTATGACTTATTTACTCGCTCTGGACCAAGGGACTTCTAGTTCGCGCAGCATCGTTTTTGATGCACAAGGGGTAATTGTTGCCATTGCGCAGCGCGAGATTACCCAGATTTACCCGCATCCGGGTTGGGTCGAACACGACCCGCTTGAAATTTGGAATACCCAGCTCGCAACCGCCCGCGAGGTCTTACTTAAGGCAGGCATCACGGCGCAGCAAGTTCACGCCATTGGCATCACCAACCAACGCGAAACCACGGTGGTCTGGGACCGTGCGACGGGACAACCCATTTACAACGCGATTGTTTGGCAAGACCGCCGCGCCGAACCCAGTTGCGTCGCCCTGCGCGAGCAAGGCCTGGCGCCCACCATCCGCCAAAAAACCGGGCTCTTGGTAGATGCTTATTTTTCAGGCACCAAGCTGCAGTGGATTTTGGATAACGTCAGCGGTGCGCGCGCCAAAGCAGAGCAGGGTGAACTGGCGTTTGGTACGGTGGACAGTTGGCTGTTGTGGCAACTCACGGGTGGATCGGTCCACGCCACCGATGTCAGTAACGCTGCACGGACCATGCTCTTTAATGTGCACACTAACCAATGGGACCCCGAACTTCTCAAAGCACTTCACATTCCCAGCGCCTTGATGCCCAGCGTCAAACCGTCAGCCGCTGCGTTTGGTGAAGTGCGCCCCGAGCTCTTGGGCCACGCCATTGGTATTGGCGGAATGGCCGGCGACCAACAAAGCGCACTGTTTGGCCAGGCGTGTTTTAGCGCCGGCATGGCAAAAAACACCTACGGCACGGGCTGCTTTATGTTGATGCACACCGGCCGTGCTTTTCAAACGTCAACCAATGGATTGATCACCACCAGTGCAGCCCAAGCCAGCACTACGCCAGAGTTCGCCTTGGAAGGCAGTGTGTTTGTCGGCGGCGCAGTGGTGCAGTGGTTGCGCGATGGTTTGGGGGCGATTCGCAGCAGTGCTGAGGTCCAAGCCTTGGCGGAGTCGGTGCCCGATAGCGGTGGCGTGATGTTGGTGCCGGCCTTTACGGGGCTAGGCGCACCTTACTGGAACCCGCAGGCCCGAGGCACGATGACGGGGCTCACGCGTGGCACCACCACCGCCCACATTGCGCGTGCGGCCCTCGAGAGCATTGCGTTTCAAAGTGCAGCACTGTTATTGGCCATGTCACGTGACGCGCAACAGGCGGGCGCCGCCCCGGTCACCGAACTGCGGGTGGACGGCGGGGCGTGTGTCAATGATTTGCTGATGCAATTCCAAGCCGACTTGCTTGGCATTGCGGTTGTTCGACCGCAGGTGACAGAGACCACCGCACTGGGCGCAGCCTACTTGGCAGGGCTCTCCAGCGGCCTGTACCCGAGCACCGATGTGCTGAGCCAACTTTGGAAAGCCGAGCGCCGCTTTGAGCCCCGCATCAGCCCCAGCCAAGCTCAAGAGCAGATGCAACGCTGGGAACACGCGGTTCGGCAAACCACTGCGGTTTAGCCGAGCGCCGACACAGCCTTTACGTTAGTCCTTGCGGAAGCTGTCGTGACAGGCTTTGCAAGAGGCGCCGGTGGCACTGAAGGCCGTTTTGATGGCGTCCAAATTCCCGGTTTTTCCAGCCGCTTGGAGCTTCACGGTTTCAGCCTGAAACTTATCGGACAGCTCTTTGAATTTGCCAGCCTCTTTCCAGATTTCAGGCTTTGCGCGGGTCTCCCCTTTGTCGGTCCCTTCGCCAAATGCGGCCCATGGTAATTTGGCTAAATCGGCCACCACTTCCACGTTCTCTGCAGCTAACTTGGCGTCGAAAGGTACTTTCCCACTGACCATGGCACCCACGCGACCAAAATGCGCACCCATCACCGTGAAGCTGGCTTTGCGGTACTTCACCGCATCCTCGGGCTTAGCAAACTGCGCTGAAGCCGGCAATGCCACCGCCGTAAATACTGCGGCTAAGATCAAAGACATTTTTTTATGCATAGGGCACCCTTGTGAAATAGACATTGTTTGAAATAACGACAACAATATCTTCTCACATTTTTAAATGTGCCACAGCGCATGCATTGTTTTGGAGTCTTCGTATGGTCAAGGTACGTGTTTGGGATTTGCCCACCCGTTTATTTCACTGGGCTTTGGCCGTGTGTGTGCTGGCACTGGTGATCACCGGCAATGTCGGTGGCGAGGCGATGGTTTGGCATTTTCGTTTTGGCTACACCGTACTGACCCTGTTGATTTTCCGCGTACTTTGGGGGTTTACTGGGGGGCTTTGGTCTCGCTGGTCGTCTTTTCACATCCATCCGACCACGGTTTGGAATTACCTTCGCCAACCTTCTGGAACGCTTGCGCCCGGGCACAGTCCCTTGGGAGCACTGTCTGCGCTGGCGTTGCTCACCATGCTGCTGTTGCAAGTGGCAACCGGCTTGGTGAGTGACGACGAGATTACCACCGCCGGGCCTTTTGTGCCGTGGGTCACCTCTTCCTTGTCGGCATGGGCCACCAACTGGCACACTGAAATTGGCAAGCTCCTATTGTTGATGCTTATCGCATTGCATATTGCTGCCATTTGGTTTTACCGTCGCTTTAAAAAGCACCACTTGACGCGTGCCATGGTGACAGGCGACCAAGACTTTGCGCACGATGTGGCGGCTTCGCATGATGGTTTTCGCCCACGCCTTCTGGGCTTGGTGCTTTGGTGTGTATCTGCAGGATTGGTTTATGCACTGATTCAAAGCGCACCCTGATGGCAGCTTGGTTAGACTCCGAGTCAACACACTGATTTAAAAAAGAGCTTTCATGGTCAAACACATCGCATTCATTGGCGGGGGCAATATGGCCAGCGCCATCATTGGCGGGCTCTTATCGCAAGGTTTTGCGCCTTCGCATCTGCACGTGGTCGAGCCTTTTGAAGAGGCACGCACCAAACTGCATGGTGCATTTGGCATCAAAGCCCACGCAGAAGCGGGAGACTTTTTAAAACAGGCCGGTATGGTGGTTTGGGCCGTCAAGCCCCAAACCTTCAAAGAAGCGGCCCTGCAAGTTGCGCCTTTTACCCGCAACGCGCTGCACCTGAGCGTTGCTGCTGGCATTCGCAGCGACACCATTGCCCAGTGGCTTCAGACGCAACGCGTGATTCGCTCCATGCCCAACACGCCTGCGCTCATTGGCAAAGGCATCACCGCCTTGGTAGCACGGGCGGGCGTTAGCCCCACGGACAAAGACTGGGCCAGCGCAGTGATTCAAACCACGGGCGAAGTGCTGTGGCTGAATGACGAAACCCAGATTGACGCAGTCACTGCACTCTCCGGTTCCGGCCCGGCCTATATGTTTTACTTTATGGAGGCGATGCGCGAAGCGGGTACCGGCATGGGCTTAGATCCAGCCCAAGCCTACCAACTCGCAGTGGCTACTTTTATTGGCGCGGGGGAACTGGCAAAAGCCTCCAGCGAACCTCCTGAAATATTGCGCCAGCGCGTGACTTCCAAAGGTGGGACCACTTTTGCTGCACTCAGTGCCATGGAGCGCAGCGGCATCAAAGCCTCTTTTATTCAAGCAATGCAAGCCGCGCGCGTGCGGGCCAAGGAATTGGGCGACGAGTTTGGCGCGGCCTAAGAAAAAATCAGGCCCAAAATCCCACGCGGCTGTAATGCAGCTTCAAAAAGTCAATCCACAAGCGAACCCGCAAAGCCAAATGCTTGCGCTGTGGAAACACCGCGTAAATACCGTTGGGCGGCGCGGCGAACTCTTCTAAGACGCTGACCAATTGGCCTTGCGCAATCTCGGCCTCGACCTCCCAGGTACTGCGCCACGCAATGCCCCAACCGCGCAAACACCAGTCATGCAATACCTGGCCATCCGAGCAATCGAGGGGGCCAGAGGGTTTGAGGTACACCACTTCAAACCCATCGGCCTTGGGCACCTTAAACGCCCAGCCCCGGGTTTGGGACGCGTCGCTGGACAAAGACAAGCAATCAAACCGCGCTAAATCGCTGGGCTGTTTGGGCACACCGTGGCGGGCGAGGTAGTCAGGGGTGGCCACGCACAGGCGCCGGTTATCAGCCAAGCGCACACTCACCAAAGACGAGTCCGGCATATCGCCGACCCGCACCGCGCAATCAAAGCCTTCGCCAGCGATATCGACCACCCGGTCGCTCAGGTTCAACGACACCGTAACCTCAGGATGCAGTTCATGAAACAGCGGCACCAGTGGCGCCACATGGCGCCGCCCAAACCCTGCGGGTGCTGTCATGCGCAAATGGCCACTGGCCTTGATTCCGCCTGCGCTCACACTGGCCTCTGCGTTGGCCAAGTCGGCAAGCAAACGTTGGCAATCTTCTAAAAATGCACTGCCTTCGTGGGTCAGTGTGATGCGCCGTGTGGTTCGCATCAACAACTTCACCCCCAGCTGCTCCTCCAAACCATCCAAGCGCCGCCCCATGATCGCAGGCGCTACGCCTTCGGCTTTGGCCGCCGCTGTGAGGCTGCCGCGTTGGGCCACCGATACAAAAGACTCTATTTGTTTGAACTTGTCCATTTTTACTCCGGCGCCAGAACCACACCGGCTTGAACCAAGTCATCCATTTCCTGAACCGTGTATCCCAAGCCCTCCAAGAGTTCGCGCCCGTGCTCACCCAATTTGGGTGGGTTCAGGCGCAGGCCCAGGCGCTGGCCGTTCAGGGTGATCGGCAACAAGGGGCTTGCAGTCTCGCGCCCATCGGGCAAGGTCATTGGGGCCAAGCCTCCTGTGGCAAGCAAGTGGGGGTCAGAAAACAAATCTTGGGGATCGGTGATAAGCGCAAAAGGCAAGCCATTTTTCTCAAACACGGCTGCCAAGGCTTTCGCGCTGTGCCCAGCCAAACGTTCGCGCAGCAAAGGCATCATCCAATCCCTGGCCAACACCCGATCGTTGTTCGTCCTTAAACGTGGATCTGCAAACCAATCGGCAAAACCAAAGGCATCACAAAAAATCTTCCACTGCGAATCACCCACCACCGCCAAAAAGATTTGTTCACCGTCGAGAACACTAAAGACATCGTAAATTCCCCACGGAGAAATACGCTCAGCCATGGGCGCTGCGGCCTTGCCCGTGACCGCGAACTGCTACATCTGCTGCGCACTCAAAAAAATATTATTTT
>JAIPDD010000033.1 GCA_021737875.1 Sulfuritalea sp. | reverse complement strand
CGGCTTTCCAATCTTTCTCGTTGGGAGGGGCAAGCCACGCTTGGTGCGGAAGGCGTCCCAGCATCACCACATCTAAAACCGTAAGATCGTCTGCAGACGTCTCGTTTTGTCCTAACCAAGCCAACTGCTGAGCACGAACTCGGTGAGGCAAGGAGTCGATCAGGTTACCCAATAACGATACCCGCCCTGAATGCGGCAATACGCCCGCCAGTGCTTTCAATAGTGTCGACTTTCCCGCGCCGTTGGGGCCTACGATGCAAGTCCATTTAGCACTACTGATATCTAAGCAGACATCAAACAATACTTGTTTGCCACTTAGTTTCGCTGAAACGTTTTTGGAACTTAAAGCCACTTGCTGGGAAAGTAAATTCAATGGATTGCTCACAGCGAACGACTCCCAAGCGCTTGACTGCCTGTGCGGTGCATCAGCCACAGTAAGTATCCACCACCAAGAACCGCCGTGAGCATTCCCACTGGAAGCTCTTGAGGCGCAATCAGACCTCGCGCCATCGTATCAGCAGCCATCAAGAGTACGCCTCCAACTAGACTGGAAAGTAACATCAGGTAAGCATGTGTAGTCTTCACCAGCGAACGTACCAAGTGCGGTGCGGCCAGGCCTACAAAAGCGATTAGCCCAGTTTGTGCCACGGCGGTTCCTGTAGCTAGCGCGAGCACCGCCACCAAAGCTGCGCGCATTGGCGTGACAGGCAATCCCAGACTGATGGCAGTGTCATCACCTAGGCTCAGGCCGTCTAGCACACGGGCTAGCAACCAGGCAGCCAATACGCACACACTCCATACACTGCCCATCAGCACGCAAGATGTCCAACCGACAAATGCAGTCGAACCCAACATAAAAGCCTGCATGGCCTGTAACGAATCCGGGGAAAACAGTAAAACAAGATGTGTCATGGCTCCAAGAACTACACCCACGACTACACCTGCCAGCAGAAGACGCATGGTGTGCCCCACACCACGTGACAATATTAGGGTCAATAAAACAGCAAAGACCGCGCCCAAAAATGCCGCACCCGTCAGGCCCAAACGCACCCACAGGCTGCTTGAAAAAACGCTTACCGCAACTGCACCGTTCATCATGTTTCCGCCGCCTAGCATGCCGGCACTGCCGCCCAGCGCTGCCAATGCGAGCGCTACGCCAAGTGAGGCACCTGAAGCGCTACCCAACAAATACGGATCTGCCAGTGGGTTACGAAACAAGCCTTGCGCGACTGCCCCAGCCAAGCCCAGTAGGGCGCCAGCCGCCCATGCGCCTAAAGTGCGAGGTAGACGTATCTCCCACACAATCTGCTTTGCCATAGCAGTCTTTTCTGGGTCTAACATGGGCTCAAGCAAGGGGCCCAGTAAATTTTCAAACCCAGTGCTACCCACGCACACTCCAATCAACAATAGCACCAGTGCCACCGTCAAACCCAAACCACTAAGCCATATTGCGCGAGGGTAGATCAAGGCTTGGCTCCAGCTGATTCAGATGACTTGATTGGTGCCTTTGCTTCGATACATTTCGCCATGATACGGGCCGCCTCGGCCATACGGGGACCTGGCCGAACCAGCACATTGGCCTCATCCGTTGGAAAAATGCACAAACGCTGCTCGCGCATTGCGCGAATGCTATGCCAGCCAGGTCGTCCAGCCAAAGACGATGCACTTGCTTGGCCGATCAGAATGATGTCCGGATTGGCACGAACAACGAATTCTGGGTTGAGCTTGGGAAACGGTCCTAGCTTCGCCGGTACGATGTTTTTAACGCCAAGGCGGAGCAGTGTTTCTCCGATAAAAGAGGCTTCTCCAGCGGCGTAAGGTCCTTGGTTAACTTCAAAGTACACCTTAACGCCGCGCACATTGGCCGGTAAAGACTGGGCTGCAGCGGATACTCCAGCATCAATTGCTCGCCAAATGCGTTGTGCGTCTTTAGTCTCAAGAAGTTGACCAATTTTTAGCATGACGCGCTGGACATCCGCATGCGTCTTGGGCTCGAGAGCAACCACTTTCAGACCTTGTGCTTCAAGCCGCTCGCCCGCACGAGACGATTTAGCGATGAGAACAACATCAGGTCGTAGTGCCACTATCATTTCCACATTGGGATCAATACCGCCGCCAACCTGAGGCAGTCTTTTCAGCGAGGGCGGGTGGGTGGAATATCGGTCTACCCCAACCAACCTGTCGCAATAACCTAACTCGCAGACGGTTTCAGTTAGCGAAGGCAATAGACTAACGATGCGTTGTGGGCTCGATGCGAATGTGACCGTTACGCCTCTGTCGTCAGTGATTTGCAAAGCGTGAGCGACGCTGACGAATAGAAATAAAGCTATGAATTCGAATGTATATGCCATCGCTTTATGGCAGTGCGTTGTGGATGCGCGCCTATGGACTTGGCTCGATCGGATAAACATCATCAAACGTCTTTTAAAGTTAATGGCAAACCAGCAACCATCAGGGTGACACGTTGACAGGTTGATGCTACGTCTTGGTTCAGTTTGCCTAGCGCGTCGACAAACGAGCGCACTTCGGAACCTATTGGGATAACACCCATGCCAATTTCGTTACCCACCATCACTACGGGCCCTGTGGCCTTTGTAACTGCTAACAATAACGGTAATACTTGCGCAGGTTCTGCAGCTGTATGTAGTGGCATCAGGCAGTTGGTAAGCCAGAGGGTTAAGCAATCGACAACCAATAGGGTTTCGGGGCTGCTGTATTTGTCAATGGTTTGGGCTAAGGCCAAGGGCTCTTCGACGGTGATCATGCCGGGTACCCGCTCGGCTCGATCAGCTTGGTGCCGCTCAATGCGCTGACGCATTTCAGCGTCCCAGGGTTGGGCAGTAGCAATGAGCACGGCGCGGCGGTCTGCGCCGTGAGTCAACCAGTGGCGAGCAATCAATTCAGCACGGCGTGATTTGCCACTTTTCTGGCCACCCAAAATAAGTTCACTTTTGGCGATAGTCAGATTGGTAATCAATTGAAATCACCTTTTAAGTCGGGACCCGTGGAATGCTCAACAGGCCCCATAGCCATTATTAAATCTAAATCTGCATCCATCCATCGCGTGACTATCGCGTGAATTTGGGCGACGCCATCGGTCAATGCAGCAGGACCCGGTTGAAGGATGTCAGGCGACTTGATTTCAAACAACTGTTTGTTTTTTACTGCAGCTACTTCGGCCCAACCCAATCGAGCCGCTACGTTTTCTGGGCGAAATTTTTTCCCACACCAAGAGCCAAAAATAATATCGGGGTCACGACGCACAATCTCAGCGCCATCCGCAATGATGCGTTGCTTTCCCATGGGCTCTGGTGCCAATTCAGGAAAACAATCGTCTCCCCCAGCAATTCCGATTAACTCAGAAACCCAGCGAATAGCGCTGATGTGCGGCACATCCCATTCTTCAAAAAACACTTTAGGACGGCGGGCGCCGTTGGCAACACGCACTGCCACAGCATTGGCCATGGCCTGCAAATCCGCCTGAATCACTGCAATTTTTTCTAAGCCCTGAGCGGCTTCCCCCACCATGGCAGCTACTTGGTACAACATGGAGAATATTTCAGAAACGCTTCGTTGGTTAAAAACCGTAACCTGTATACCTTTGCGGATAAGCTCTGAGGCGATATCCGCCTGCAAGTCAGAAAAACCAAAAATACAGTCAGGTTGAAGCGCCAAAATCTTATCAATTTTGGCGCTTAAAAATGCACTTACACGGGGCTTTTCGTCACGGGCACGGCGAGGTCGTACGGTGTACCCCGATATACCAACAATTCGGTGCTCTTGGCCAAGAAGGTAAAGCCACTCGGTTGTTTCCTCGGTCATGCAAACTATACGTTGAGGTCCATGAGGTGGGTTGCGCCAATTCATTGTCATGCAATAACTCCTGTCTCAGGCACTGTAAAAAGTTCCACCACTGCCAACGGACAAGATGGGAACCAAGCATGGAAGTAGCTCGCCCGTACCGAGCCGTGTTGCCAAAGGGCCTCGCCCTCACCTAACGTTGGCAAAATGGCAGGACGCGAAGTGCGTGCAATGGGTTCCATTGCGGTGGTCGTTGTTGAGTAGTGAAAAGTGTGCCCTCGCAGGATGCCGCTATGCAATTCAAGTTGTTGTGGTCCCAAAGCAGCTAAGCGCTTGTGCATAGTGACCTCACCCGGCAAGAATCCCCATAAAGCGACACGCTCCCCATCAACCTGAAGCATAGATTCAAACAGCGCCATCATTCCGCCACACTCCGCCCACACCGGCTTAGCGGCAGCAATGTGCGCAGACAAATCATCACGCAATGAGACATTATTCGAAATCGTTTTTGCGTGGAGTTCCGGATAACCACCGGGAATCCAAACAGCATCACACGATGGCAACGTACTATCGATGAGGGGTGAGAAAAACACCAATTCGGCACCGAGCTCGCGAAGGCAGTCCAAGTTTGCTGCATAAATAAAACAGAAAGCTGCATCGCGGGCAATGGCAATCGTTTTTCCATGCAAGGGGAAGCCGCTAGCCATAGAAAGGTTCTGCTCGGCATACCTCGCGCCGCTTTGCGTTAAAGACACAGGTGCTAAAAAGTCCACAGACCAGCGCTGCAAGTCATCAAGTGTCATACGGCCTAACGGCGTGGTGGCAAGCGCATCAGCAGCAGCATCAAGCCGCTCAATGGCATCTACCACTTCACTGGCCACAGTTAATCCAAGATGGCGTTCAGGCAGAGTCATGGCAGCGTTGCGCATTACTGCCCCCATCCATGATTCAGGCTCTTTCAAACTAATTTGCAACATGTCAGCATGGCGCTCACTCGCAACGCGGTTGGCTAGCACGCCAGCCCAGGGCATGTTCAAACGGTAATGCTGCAATCCAAACGCCAGGGCACCAAAGGTTCCCGCCATGCTGGATGCATCAACTACAGCCAGCACGTTCAATCCAAAGTGCTGCGCCAGGTCAGCAGCACTGGGTTCACCGTCAAACAAACCCATAACGCCTTCAACAAGGATAAGGTCAGCCTCCTGCGCAGCAGAATAAAGTCGATCGCGGCAATCTGCCTCACCCGTCATCCACAAATCCAACTGATAAACCGAAACACCACTAGCAAGCGCGTGCCAGTAGGGATCCAAAAAATCGGGACCGCACTTGAACACTCGAACGCGCCGCCCCTGACGGGTATGCAGCCGTGCTAAGGCAGAGGTAATAGTTGTCTTACCTTGGCCAGAAGCGGGGGCGGCAATCAAGATGGCTGGGCAAGTGGCGATGGATGTCATAGGGTTAGGATTGAAAGAAACTTAGGGGGCCCATTTGAGACCAAGATACAAGCTGCGACCGGGCGTAGCATAGGTGTCAGCCAATTGGTACTTGGCGTCCGTCGCATTATCAATGCGCGCTAAAAAATTCCATTCTTTCGAGACGCGCTTTTGAGCTACGACATTGGTTAATACATAGTCTGGCAAAACCGTTGTGTTGGCTGCATCATCGTAGCGAAGCGACGAAAGTTGCAGGTCAACACCCAGATCCCAACCACCAGCCTGAGTATCAAAGCCTAATGTGGCATGGTGAGTAGATCTTCGGGCCAACAACTTGCCGGTTATTCCATCACGTGGGTCTTGCAAATCTAACGACCCTTTGAACTTTGACTGGTTCATTTGGTATTCACCAGATATGGTTACCCCTTTGTACAGCGCCTTTGCGGTGTTTAAGTAACACCCAACCGACACAGACTGGCATGTACCGGTCTTGGATACGAAGTTAATGAGATTTGTGACATTGTTGTTATAGAAATTAACGCCAATGTTGCTCGGGCCGACGGTATAGCGAAGTCCAATCTCCGAGTTTTGACTGGACTCGGGTAGTACATCAGCCGTACCGTATTTACTAAAACGCTGATAAAGCGTCGGGGCGCGAAAAGATGTTCCAGCCGACGCAATAGCTCGCAAATGTGGCGTAACAGAGAAACCATAGGCAGCACTTCCGTTGGTCTGACCACCAAACTCACTGTCTGCATCACGTCGTGCATTAACCTGGAAAGTGTGAATTGGGCCATTCCAACCATACCCTAGGGCAATAGCATTTTGAAATCGGCTACTGTCGCGCGGCGTTGTGTCTGCATTATTGAGCATGTCTTCCCGACGTTCCAAAGCCCCTGTTAACAAATGCGCACCAGAACGAAACTCGTTTTGGAATAAGTAACCACGCAAGTTCGTGATCGTCAAATAGGATGTAGGCTGAGTTTTGTATCGATCAGTCGATTCGGTAACACTCGCAGTGGTGCTGAATGCATCACTCCAGCGCGCGCGCCAATTCACTGATCCGGTTTGAAGCAAACGAATCGCTTGATCGTCTTTGGTGGTACCGGCAGAGTCGTATTGCGATGTCATGTCGTTACTCAGTACCGAAGCTTCAATCCTTTGTGAAGTAGTTAACTTGAACCCCAATCGCAAAGACGCAGATTCTTTGCGATAGCCATCGTCATCTTGGTTTTGTGTTGCTAAGGTTCGCGCACTGAATCCTCGGCTGGTTTCTCCACCTATAGAAAGTGCATAGTCCGTTGATTCGCCACTACCGCTAAAACCAGCCTCCAATTTCGCCGTACCATAAGTTCCAGCACCAATCGCCACAAAAGGAGCGAATGCGCCTTCACCTTTGCGGGTAAATATTTGAATAGCACCGCCCATGGCATCGGAGCCATAAACCGCGCTGGCGGGACCCCGTAAAATTTCAATTCGATCGATTTGCGCAAGTGGGATCGCCTCCCAACTCGCCCCTCCCGTTGACTGAGAGTCAACGCGCACGCCATCGATATAAACTGCTGTAAAGCGTGACTCTGCTCCTCGAATATAAACACTGGTGGTTGTACCAGGGCCTCCATTTCGAACCATCTCAAAACCCGGCACGCGAACTAGTAAATCGCTGATTGCGGAAGCTCCGCTGCGATCTATGACTGAACGATCGATAATCGTTACGTCTGCCAACAGGTCGGTTAGTGGTTGAACCACGCGAGTCGCTGTGATTACTGTTTCCGGAAGTGTGGCGATGTTTTCTTGCGCATGAATAGCGAAAGTTGTGCACAATGCCAAGGAAAGCGCACTCAGGCGCAAAGAAGAAATACCAGTTTTCATTTTAAAAATGACCATCTAATAAAACCCTCACCGTCTTCCCCGACAGTGCATGGGTATCAAGCTGCACGC
This sequence comes from Sulfuritalea sp., assembly GCA_021737875.1. Classification (GTDB taxonomy): domain Bacteria; phylum Pseudomonadota; class Gammaproteobacteria; order Burkholderiales; family Burkholderiaceae_C; genus Allorhodoferax. Next base: position 10,859 of record JAIPDD010000033.1, on the reverse strand, counting down.
AGGCGTGCAACCACTTTATTGGCCGGTATCCGGGCTGGTGGAACAACCCTCATCGCCTTCCCAAGCGCTTGTTCAAGGCACTCAGTGGCTGTGATGAGGGCGGAATCGCGAGATTCGTCCACTTACCGTTGCGGGGGCAGCGCAGGTTAGGTTTACGTTGACACGTTTTCCCTCCTGCTTCCCGTTGAACTGCGCTGCGTGAACCACAGTGCGAGCACCAACACTAGGGATTTTACGGGGTTTCAATTGCCCCAATCCGTCACCGGGGCGACCTACAATGTCTTTTATGCAGCAAACGTCCCCCATAGACCAAATTGCCGAGCGCGTTGAGCGCTTGTTGGTACGTTATGAAGAACTTCAGCGCACCAACACCCTCCTCATTGAACAAGTGGCGTCTTTGTCACATGAACGTGACTCATTGAAATCGCGACTGAGCGCGGCGCGGGCACGGGTGGAGGCATTGCTCGATCGCCTTCCAGAAAATGCGACCGATGCAACCGCCACGGCCAACGCAGAACCGCAGGACACACCATGAAGCAGCTTGAAGTTCAAATCATGGGCCAAAGTTATTTGCTCGGCTGCCCCGATGGTGGCGAGGCCAAGTTGCACCAAGCGGTGCAGCGCGTTGATTTGGCGATGTGCAAAATCCGAGACGGCGGAAAAGTGCGGGCGCGCGACCGTATTGCAGTGCTTGCGGCACTGAACTTGGCCTTTGACGTGGCTAATTTATCGAACGCGCAATCCGAATTTAGCGCTGAAACCTCTGCGCCTGAAACCTTAACCATCGACCGCGTAAACCATGAAGCGGTCTTGGTGCCCTTGATCGCTCGATTGGACAAACTGCTCGCCAATGACGGACGTTTGTTTTAAGGTCCTACAATCCCACTGGTCTGCAGTGTTCGCCGGGCTTTATATTTCCTTGAACCAATGCTCTTAGAGCCCGGGCTTGGAATATCGCTTCGCAAGCGTGATCATCTCGCGTCAGATGGACCCAATGCAAAGCTGACCTCGCCCACCTGAACCCCGGTTCAGGATGCCGGTCCGGTGGCATTTGCAGACACCTTATCTTCCCTTCTCCTGTGCCTTCCCCGACCACTACGACTAAACACCCATGCTTGAACCTACTCTGATTGGCGAATTGGCTGTTCTTGGCCTGACCACGGGCTTGCTCGCAGGTTTGCTTGGAATTGGCGGGGGCATGTTGATGGGGCCGTTTCTTACCTTGATTCTTTCCCACCGCGGTATCAGCTCTGACCTGGCCGTCAAGATGGCCATCGCCACGTCAATGGCTACGATTGTTTTTACCAGTATTTCCAGTGTTCGAGCCCACCACCAACGTGGCGCAGTGCGATGGGACATTGTGAAAAGCATGGCGCCAGGCATTGTGCTGGGCGGGGCCTTGGCCAGCGCTGGCGTTTTTAGTATTTTGAAGGGAACAACGCTCGCCATCTTCTTTTCATTGTTCGTCAGCTTTTCTGCCACCCAAATGCTGCTCAACAAAAAACCCAAAGCCAATCGCGAACTTCCAGGCACAGTTGGACAAATCGGGGCCGGTGGCGTCATCGGATTCTTATCTGGCTTGGTAGGCGCAGGCGGAGGCTTTGTGAGCGTTCCTTTCATGGTGGCGCACAACGTGTCGATGTTGGGTGCAGTTGCAACCAGCGCAGCATTGGGTTTTCCCATCGCCTTGGCCAATACGGTGGGCTACGTAGCCAGCGGAATGCAACTTGCAGATTTGCCGGATGGGTCTTTGGGCTATGTTTGGTTGCCTGGGCTTTTGGTCATTGCGTGTTGCAGCGTATTGACCGCACCCATGGGCGCTAAATTAGCCCACCGCTTACCGGTGGCCCAACTCAAACGCATTTTTGCAGTGCTTTTGTATTCCCTTGCAGCGTATATGCTTTACAAGGGAATACAAGGATAGGGGGGTTCGTGTCCCCCTTGTCCATTAGCCCATGTGCAAGCCGCCGTTAACGGAGAAGTCCGCACCAGTGGCGTAGCCACCTTCTTCAGACGCCAACCAAGCAATGATGGAAGCAATCTCGCTTGGCTCACCCAAACGCTTGACAGGAACCGTGGCCACAATTTTTGCCAGCACGTCTTCACGAATGGCCTTGACCATGTCGGTTCCAATGTAGCCCGGGCTTACCGTATTCACGGTCACGCCTTTGGTGGCGAGTTCTTGTGCCAAGGCCATAGAGAAACCATGCATACCGGCTTTGGCAGCGGAATAGTTGGTTTGCCCAGCTTGGCCCTTTTCTCCGTTCACGGAAGAAATATTGATGATCCGGCCCCAGCCTTTTTCAACCATATCAGCAACCACTTGTTTGGTCACATTGAACATGCTGTTGAGGTTGGTTTCAATCACCATGTCCCAGTCTTCGCGGCTCATTTTGAGGAACATGCGGTCGCGCGTAATGCCAGCGTTGTTGACAAGCACATCAATGGTTCCATGCTCCGCTTTGGTTTTGGTGAAAGCCTCTACCGTGGAGTCCCAGTCACCGACATTGCCTGCGGAGGCGTAAAACGTATAACCCAGCGCCGCTTGTTCCGCGATCCATTTGACGTGGTCACGGGTGGGCCCGCAACCCGCAATGACTTTGAAGCCGTCTTTGTGAAGGCGGTGGCAGATGGCGGTACCGATTCCACCCATACCACCCGTAACGTAGGCTACTTTTTGACTCATAGTGTCTCCTCTTTCTTTTTTGACTTGCTAAAAAATACTTAAAAATTAGCGCTCGATGGTCAGGGCCACGCCCATGCCCCCGCCAATACACAAACTGGCAATTCCTTTTTTGGCGTTGCGGCGTTGCATTTCGTGAAGCAAGGTAACCAAAATTCGGCAACCTGACGCTCCAATAGGGTGACCAATGGCGATCGCGCCGCCGTTGACATTGACCTTGGAGGTGTCCCAGCCCATTTGCTGGTTGACGGCGCAAGCCTGCGCTGCGAAGGCCTCGTTAATTTCCAACAAATCCAAATCTTGTGCTTTCCAGCCAGCGCGCGCTAAGGCTTTTTGTGAGGCAGGGACCGGGCCCATGCCCATCATGGCGGGATCTAAACCGCTGGTGGCAAAGCTGGCGATACGGCCCAAAGGAGTCAGACCCAACGCGGCCGCTTTTTTCTCAGACATCACCATCACCGCGGCTGCGCCGTCGTTGATACCTGAAGCGTTACCGGCCGTTACGCCACCCGCTTTGTCAAACGCAGGGCGCAGGCCCGCCAACACTTCGGCGTTCGATTTGCGGTTGATAAATTCGTCAGCTGAAAAAATGAGAGGGTCACCCTTCTTCTGGGCAATGCTAAAGGGAACGATTTCGTCCACAAACTTGCCAGCGTCTTGGGCAGCGGCGGCTTTTTGCTGGCTGGCCAAGGCTAAAGCGTCTTGCATGTCGCGGCTGATGCCGTGGGCTTTGGCCACGTTTTCAGCGGTAATGCCCATGTGGTACTGGTTGTATACGTCCCACAGGCCATCGACGATCATGGAGTCGACCATATTCCAGTTGCCCATGCGTTGACCGTCGCGGCTGCCCATTAACACGTGGGGCGAGGCACTCATGTTCTCTTGGCCACCAGCAATCACAATGTCGCTGTCACCATAGGCAACCGCCTGGGCCGCAAGCATCACGGCCTTTAAGCCTGAGCCGCACACTGCGTTGATGGTCAGCGCGGGGGTTTCTTTAGCGACACCACTTTTGATGAGCGATTGGCGGGCGGGGTTTTGGCCCGATCCAGCAGCAAGCACCTGGCCCATGATGACTTCGCCAATTTGGTCAGCGCCAAGCTTGGTGCGTTCGAGTAAATTTCGAATCACGGCGGCGCCCAATTCAGGGGCAGGCACTTTGGACAAACTACCCCCAAATTTTCCAACCGCAGTGCGGGTTGCCGCAACAATAACAATATTTTCCATGTCAAAACTCCGATGATTGATTTTTAAATGTTGCGAATCAGGCAATCCATGATGCCTGAATTCTTGTCCGATTTAGGCCTTGGCGAGTACGTAATTACCCGGTGCTGGCATGAGCGCCTTGTACTTTGCACGGCCATAACTTTTAGGTGCTGCAACTTGCTTTCCCGCATGGCTTTTAAGCCACAGGGACCAATCGGTCCACCAACTCCCGGGATGCTCTTTGGCCCCTTTGAGCCATTCGGCGTGGGTCTTGGGCAATTTAGCGTCGGTTCGGATCCAATGGCTGCGTTTGTTTTTGACTGGTGGGTTAATCACGCCAGCGATGTGGCCTGAGGCCCCCATGACAAAACGTTTTTTACCCGGCAGGACTTGGGAGGAGGCATACGCGCCTTCAATCGGAACGATATGGTCTTCGCGCGAACCGTACAAATAAAACGGCATGTCCAGGCTGCGTAAATCGATTTTTTCACCGCATACCGTGGCAACGCCTGGCTTGATAAGGTTGTTTTCTAAATAGGTATTGCGCAAATACCATGCGTAATACGGGCCAGGCAGATTGGTGGCATCCGAATTCCAATACAACAAATCAAAGGGCGGGGGGGTTTCGCCCTTGAGGTAGTTGCCCACCACATAGTTCCAAACCAAATCATTGGGGCGCAAGAAACTAAAGGTCGAGGCCAGGTCTTTGCCCTTCATCAAGCCGCCTTTGCCCATTTCTTGCTCGCGAAACTTGACAAAGGCTTCGTCAATGAATACGTCCAAAATACCGGAATCGGTGAAATCAATCAGCGTGGTTAACAAAGTCACGCTGTGTACTGGCTTTTCCCCTCTTGCGGTTAAAACCGCCAACGCCGTCGTCAACATGGTTCCGCCGACACAAAACCCCAAAGCATTGATCGATTCTTCTTGCGCAGGTTTACCTGCAATATCACGGGTGACGTGAATGGCTTTGATCACCGCCTCTTCAATGTAGTTGTCCCACGATTTGGTTGCCAAGCTCGCATCGGGGTTGCGCCAGCTCACCACAAACGTTCGGTGGCCTTGGGCCACGGCATACCGAACCAGAGAATTCTCCGGCTGCAGGTCCAAGATGTAATACTTATTGATACAGGGTGGGACCAATAAAAGAGGCTTCTCAAAAACTTTGGCGGTCAATGGCTTGTATTCCAACAGCTGGAAATAGTCGTTTTCAAAAACAACGGCGCCTTCGGTGGTCGCTACATTTTTGCCTACGGTGAACAAACTTTCATCGGTCATGGATACATGACCTTGCTTGACGTCATGCAGCAGGTTTTTGATACCCATGGCGATACTTTCACCTTGGGTGTCGATCGCTTTTTTCTGGGCATCTGCATTGAAAGCCAAGAAGTTGCTAGGCGCAGCAGCGGCCATACACTGTTCAACAGCAAAGCGAACCCGGTTGCGGGTTTTGGGGTCAGAGTCCACCGCATCGGCCAAGCCCAACATGGTTCGCGTGTTGAGGAGGTAAACCGCTGCAGAAAAAGCGGCCAAAGGATTCTCCGCCCAAGCCGCAGAGGCAAACCGCTTGTCCTGGATTTCCATTTTTCCAGAAACCCAGTTTTCCGCCATCAAGGCCGTTGCGTCTTTCAAATAGGACTCACGCAGGCTTTCCAGCTTTTCAGTTGAGAAATGCAAGGCGGGGTGACTGGTATCGGGTAATGCGGCTGTTCCCACGCCTTGGAAATTAGCCAGCGCTTTGGTCCAGCTTTGGTTGAGGTTTTCCTGAAATTGGGCGGCAGCTTGCGTCCAAACGTTGTCTTCTTTTTTTTTCATTGTGTCTCCGTATCTTTCGCATCGTGGGTGTCAATACCCTTAGAGTATCTCAGCCTATACCCTACGATATGCTGACACGTTTTGACGCCCTCAAATAACGAACACGAAACGGAACTTTGATGTACATCATCCCTATCGCTTGGATTTATGTCGCTTTGATGATGGCAGTCGCCGAGGCCACGAGCAGCAACGGAAGCCTACTTGGCGCCCTGATGACCTTTGTTTTGTATGGGGTTTTGCCAACTGGCCTGGTCTTGTACTTTATGGCTTCCCCCGCCCGCAGACGGGCCATTCGGGACCGTGAAAACCAAGAAGCCTCAGCCCAGGCCCACCCCGTTCAACCAAATGCAAGCGGCGAAACGCCCACAGACGCGATCTCGCCGGTACGAAAAGAACCGTGAGGGCTGGCTCACCGTACACCAGGCTTTGCTGCTGTCATTGCCATAGACCTGCGTGATTCCTAATGCGCTCAAGCGGTGCCGAGCCAAGGCGGGAAGGTCAGCAAGCCATTTGCCATGGCCCAGCGCTTCAAACCCAGAGGCAGACTGAGGAAAATCGGCGACAAACGCTACGCGAACATCCTCTCCCACCTCAAACGCCGTTGGCCCAATACAGGGGCCAAGCCAGACCAAGAGGTTTTCTGGATCACACTCAAAAACACCGCGGGCGGCTTCTAAAACGCCATACCCATGGGTTCCTGCAAGCCCCCGCCAACCGGCGTGCACGGCGGCCACTTGGGTGCCTTGGTGATCGCACAGCAAAATCGGCAAACAGTCGGCCACCATCATGGTGCAAACCACCCCTGCATCATTGGTAAAACTGCCATCGGCTTGCAGTCCATCGGGCGTTTGGGCATTGATTTGCAAGACTGAATTGCCATGGACCTGTTGCATAAATACCGGATGTGCGCCTAAGGTCGATTGCAGTAAAGCGCGGTTTAGATGCACATCTGCATCGCTATCGCCCACATGAAGACCCAAATTGAAAGTGTCAAAAGGCGGCTTGGAGCTGCCGCCTGTGCGTGCCGTACAGAGGGAACGGACGTTTGCCGGCGCCGGCCATTGGGGGCGCATCCAATCCGATGGCAATGGAACGCCTTCAGGAAAGGCATTGGAATGGTCTGGATTGGAAAAGCGCATACCCTCAAGGATAATGGACACTCGAACGTGGACCTACAACCAATGGAGTCTTTTCCCCATGATTCTCGAAATTGCCGATATTCGCATCCATTCTGGCCAAAACGCTGCCTTTGAGCTGGCCATAGCGCAGGGGGTTGCGCAAGTCATATCGCATGCCAAAGGCTTTGAAGGGTTCAAGGTCAACAAAGGCATCGAAAACCCAGAGCGTTATGTGCTGCAAATTTTTTGGACCACGTTAGAAAATCACACCATTGACTTTCGCCAATCGCCTGCTTTTCCGGCTTGGCGAGCAATTGTCGGCCCCTTTTTTGCTAGCCCGCCTGTCGTCGAACATTTTGAGCTGATCACCAAATCTGCCTAACAAAGGACTCACCCATGGCCACCGTTTTTCCAACTGCCCCTGCCGTTACGGTGCCTGTTGTGGGCTTGGACGCGGTTTTTCCGGTTCGGCGTATTTATTGTGTCGGACGAAATTACGCCGAACACGCCAAAGAAATGGGTGGGACAGGACGCGAGGCCCCGTTCTTTTTCATGAAACCCGCAGATGCGATTGTGTTGGCATTGCCAGGTCACTCCGCGCGCCTGCCCTATCCCAGCCTCACCAGCAACCTACACCATGAAATTGAATTGGTGGTGGCCATTGGCAAAGGCGGTAAGAACATTTCTGCAGCGCAAGCGTCTGCACATATTTACGGCTACGCAGTGGGCCTTGATATGACGCGGCGCGACCTCCAAAACGACATGAAAAAGCAAGGTCGGCCTTGGTGTATCGGAAAAGGCTTTGACCACTCGGCTCCCATCGGCCCGATCACCCGAGCCCAAGATGTTCAGGGGATAGACCAGGCCGCCATTTCGTTACAAGTCAACGGCCAAGACCGCCAGCGCAGCAATACCTCCCAATTGATGTGGAATATTGCGGAAACCATTGAACAACTTTCAATGGCCTGGGAGCTGCAAAGTGGCGACCTGATATTTACAGGCACCCCAGAGGGTGTCAGTGCGGTGGTTGCGGGCGATCGCCTTCTCGGTGAGATCAGTGGCCTGCAAAGTATCGACGTCACCATCATTTGACCTTCATCACCAACGATTTATGACGCCCTCCCCCATCAAACACTGCAAACAATGTGGCACGGCGGTTGAGCACCGTATTCCTGATGATGGCGACACGAAAGTCCGCGCGGTTTGCCCTGCATGCAAAACCATCCACTACGTCAACCCCTTGAATGTGGTGGGAACCATCCCTGTTTGGGGTGACAAAGTATTACTCTGCAAACGCAACATCGAACCGCGTCTTGGCAAGTGGACCTTGCCTGCTGGGTTCATGGAAATCGGTGAGACAACCGCGCAAGGCGCAGCGCGAGAAACCGATGAAGAGGCTGGTGCGCAATTTGAAATGCAAGGACTTTTTTCACTGGTCAACGTGGCACGGGTGGGCCAAGTCCATTTGTTTTACCGCGCACAACTCACCAGCGACCAGTTTGCGCCAGGCACGGAAACCCAAGAGGCTATGTTGTTTTCCGAGGCGGATATACCTTGGGAGGAGCTGGCGTTTAGAACCGTCAAAGAGACGCTAGAGCGGTTTTTTGCAGACCGCAAGTCCGGCGCCTTTGGCTTTCACGTGCTCGATATTTAATCAGCGTCTCTTTTTCGCAGGCTTACTTTTAGCAGCGGTTTTGACAGGCTTTACAGCCCGAGCCTTCGCCGTTTTGGGCTGAGCCGCTGAAGGCGATTTGTTTCTCGGATTGCCTTCACGACCAGGACGGTCTTGCTTTGATCGAACTTTCGCGACGTTTTTTTCATTGAGCGGGCGCAGAGGCAAATCCTGCCCTGCATGGACTAATCGAAAATCAATTTTTCGTCCATCTAAATCGACACGGCTCACTTGGATTTGTACGCGCGTACCGATGGCGTATCGAATTCCAGTGCGTTCACCACGAAGTTCCTGGCGCAGCTCGTCAAAACGGAAATACTCTCCACCCAACTCAGTGATGTGCACCAGGCCTTCGACAAACATCGCATCTAACGTCACAAAAAGACCAAAGGAAGTGGCTGAGGACACCACGCCGGAATACTCCTCACCCAAATGCTCGTACATGTACTTGCATTTCAGCCAAGCCTCGACATCGCGACTCGCTTCATCGGCACGGCGTTCGTTGGCGCTGCAATGCAAACCTGCCGCTTGCCAAGCGGTATTTTCCGCATTGAGCTTAACAGGTTTGGCAGCGGAGGAAACACCTTTGGCTGCCGCGCCTTTTTCAAGCCTGCGCGCCAATTTGGCATGGGCTTCACCAGGCGTTGGCAAGGCTGGGAGCTGGTAGCGCGTTTTTTGCAGAATCGCTTTGATAACGCGGTGGACCAGTAAATCGGGGTAGCGCCGAATGGGACTTGTAAAGTGGGTATAGGCATCAAAGGCCAGACCAAAATGCCCGCTGTTGATTGGCGTATAGATCGCTTGCTGCATGGAGCGCAGCAGCATGGAGTGGATCTGCATGGCGTCCGGGCGGTCTTTGGTGGCCTCCGCAATCGCTTGAAACTCGCCAGGCTTGGGGTCGTCACTGATCGACATTCCTAATCCGGTGGCCTTCAAATAGCCACGCAGAATTTCTTTTTTCTCCGGTGTGGGGCCTTCATGAACGCGAAATAAGCCCGCGTGTTTGCTTTGCGCAATAAAGTCCGCACTGCAGACATTGGCGGCCAGCATGGCTTCCTCAATCACCCGATGGGCCACATTGCGGGTGCGGGGGATGATTTTTTCGATACGGCCGTTTTCATCACAAACAATTTGCGTCTCGGTGGTTTCAAAGTCCACCGCACCTCGCTTTTTACGCGACTTTTGAAGTGACTCAAACACCCCATGCAGGTTGAGTAAATCGCCCACGCGCTCTTTGCGTTTGAGCGCCTCAGGTCCGCGGGTATTGCCCAAAATGGCAGCGACTTCGGTGTAGGTAAAGCGGGCATGGCTCCACATCACAGCAGGGTAAAACTGGTAAGCCTCAACCTCACCTTCGAGGCTCACAAACATGTCACACACCATGCACAAGCGTTCCACTTCAGGCTTCAAAGAGCACAAGCCATTGGAGAGTTTTTCCGGCAACATGGGAATCACACGGCGCGGGAAGTACACACTGGTGGCGCGGTCATACGCGTCAATATCAATGGCAGAGCCTGTCTCCACATAATGACTGACATCGGCAATTGCGACCAACAGACGCCAACCCTTGGTTGCCGATTTGCCGCGACCTTGGGTCGCAGGTTCGCAGTAGACCGCATCATCAAAGTCGCGCGCATCTTCGCCATCAATCGTGACCAATGGAATATCTCGCAAGTCCACGCGATTGGCATGGTCTTGGGGTCTTACTGCATCAGGTAAGGTTTTTGATAAGGCCGTGCAAGCCAAAGAGAACTCATGCGGAACACTGTATTTACGTACCGCAATTTCGATTTCCATGCCAGGGTCATCGACTTCGCCCAGCACTTCTTTGACTCGCCCTACCGGTTGACCAAAAAGGGCCGGAGGTTCAACCAACTCAACCACCACCACCTGCCCGGTTTTTGCGTTGCCGATTCCACCGCGCGGAATCAAGACATCTTGTCCGTAACGCTTGTCCTCAGGAGCTACCAACCAGACGCCGCTTTCTTGTAAAAGCCGGCCAATAATGGGTTGAGAAGAACGCTCAATGATTTCAACCACACGGCCTTCAGGGCGCCCTTTTCTGTCACTTCGCACGATGCGCGCTTTGACCCGGTCTTTGTGCAGCACCGCTCGCATTTCGTTGGGCGGCAAATAAATGTCAGGGCCGCCATCATCACGCGAAATAAAGCCATGGCCATCGCGATGGCCCTGCACTGCACCCTCGATTTCATCGAGCAAACTAGGGGTGTGGGTGATATGTTTGATACAATCTCTCTTTCTGAAATGCCCAGGTGGCGGAATTGGTAGACGCACTAGTTTCAGGTACTAGCGAGTAACTTCGTGGGGGTTCGAGTCCCTTCCTGGGCACCATTGGGGTTATTAA
>JAIPDD010000032.1 GCA_021737875.1 Sulfuritalea sp. | reverse complement strand
ATCGCCTACGGACTATGCCGAGGCGCAGTGGATGGTGGACGAAATGCGTCAATTGGTGCGAGATGATGTTCCACGCATTGAGATCGCCGTCTTGTACCGCTCCAATGCGCAAAGTCGGGTGATCGAAACCGCCTTGTTCAATGCAGGCGTGCCTTATCGCGTTTATGGCGGCTTGCGATTTTTTGAACGGGCTGAAATCAAGCATGCATTGGCGTATTTGCGTTTGCTTGAAAACCCGAACGACGATACCAGTTTCATGCGGGTGCTCAATTTTCCCGCGCGTGGAATTGGTGCCCGCAGTGTCGAACAATTACAAGACTCTGCCAAAGAAATGGGCTGCTCTTTGCACGATGCGGTCAGCGCCCTGCCGGGCAAAGCCGGGACCAAGGTAGCGGCCTTTGTTGCAAAGATCGATATCCTGCGGGAACAAACCACCGGCATGAACCTGCGCGATATCGTCTCTACGATGCTTGACGCCAGTGGCTTGCTGGAGCACTACCGTTTAGACCGGGAAGGCGAAGACCGGCTTGAAAACTTGGAAGAATTGGTCAACGCCGCCGAGAGTTTTGTTCGCTTAGAAGGTTTTGGCAAGGAGTCGCCAGTCTCGCAGGAGGCAACACCGATGCAAGGGAATGCGACTTTGCCTGAGGACATGAACTTTGCAGAAACGGGAGAGACGCTTTCGCCACTGGTCGCTTTTTTAACCCATGCGGCATTGGAAGCTGGCGACAACATGGCGCAAGTGGGCCAAGATGCGATTCAACTGATGACCGTCCATTCTGCCAAGGGCTTGGAGTTTGATTGTGTCTTCATTACAGGCATGGAAGAGGGCCTCTTTCCGCATGAGAACTCCTTGAGTGACCGAGATGGTTTGGAAGAAGAGCGCAGGCTGATGTATGTGGCGATTACTCGGGCCCGCAAGCGTTTGTATTTAAGCCACTCGCAGACCCGTATGCTCCACGGTCAAACCCGCTACAACCTCAAAAGTCGATTTTTTGATGAACTTCCTGAGGAAGCATTGAAGTACCTCACGCCCCAGCGCCAAGCGATGCGGGGTGGTTCTTGGCAAACAAGCGCTGACTTCGGTGGCTCCGCACCTGCTTTGCCCGCAGTCGCTAGAAAAGAAGACCCTTCGCATGGTTTGCGCCTGGGCCTGCAGGTTTTTCACAATAAGTTTGGAGAAGGCACCGTTTTGACCTTGGAAGGCGCGGGCGAAGATGCGCGAGCGCAAATTAACTTTCCACGCCACGGCACCAAATGGTTGGCATTGAGCGTTGCCAAACTTACCCCCGTCATCTAAACGCGCATGAAACGCTTTTAGGCGAGATGCACCGTGTTCTCACCAAAACAGTCGGCAAATGTGAAATACATAGAGGTAAAAAACATCGACGCCATCAGCATGGCTGTGGGAAACAGGACTGCAGCGACCAACTCTTCGCTTCCGGTGAGACTGGCCAAGAGTGCAATCGTGGTACCAACGACAACAAAGACTAAAAACCACGCCGCTGCATAAACCGCCATAGCCCAAAAGTTACGCAGGCAAGCGACGAAACTAAAAAACAAACTTTTGGTGGGGGACAAGCCATGCCAAAGCACCAGAGCTGGCGCATGCCAAAACAACAGGGACAAGGGCAGGTACAAGCTCAGTGCCATCAGCCCCGCAGCTTCAAAACTTCCGTCTTGCAAGGTCTCAGAACTGAGGCTGCCACCAACCAAATAAAGCGTGGCAAATTTTCCTCCGTCAAAGAGGGCTGAAGCGCCTAAAACCAAGACAAAACCAATGGCATACAGGACGCCAAGAATCATCATGGCGCGCAGGGTATTGCGTCCTGCGCGAAAACCACTGAGTAAGACCACAGGCATGGGGAAGTTGCCTTTGATCGTTTCACGCGTTGCAGCCATGAGTCCCAAGGTGGCCACGGGCAGCAAAGTCAGGGCGAGCACATTGCCAACGATAGGCACCATGCTGAGCAAAGACATGCTTGTCATGAAAAGAAAAAACAAACCAGACATTGCCAAAGGCTGGCGAAAAAACGTTTTGATTCCTAACTTGACCCAAACCACGCCGTGCCGTGCGGAAAATAACTGAAGTTTCATGGGGCGTGTACTGGGTTGGTGTGCAAAAGTGCTAAATGCATGGGGTTGGAAATACGTTGGCGAAGCACACGTTCAAATCGGCCGGGATCATGGGCTTGAAGCATACGGGCCTCACGTGGCAAATGTTTATCCCAAAGGCGAGAAATCCAAAAACGCAAAGCCCCAGCCCGTGCCATCGCAGGCAGCAATTGGCGCTCGGCGGGGTGCAGGGGTCGAACCTCGGTATAGGCTTGAATCAGGGCTTGGCTCTGTGGGAGTTGAAGGGCGCCGCTGTCGAGATCAACACACCAATCATTGAGGCAAACGGCAAGGTCAAACAACAAAGCGTCGTTTCCCGCAAAATAAAAATCAAAGAAACCACTGAGCTGCGAAGCTTCGCTTGGCTCAGTGGCGGCATCAAACAATGCATTGTCCCGAAACAAATCGGCATGGATCGGCCCCCTGGGGAGTGCCACATAGGCGGCGCTACTGGCAATGTGGTTTTGGTAGGCGAGCTCGGACTGGAGTAAGTCAGACTCGTCGGTTGACAAAAAAGGCATGATCACAGGCGCTGTTGCGTTCCACCAGGTGATTCCCCGCAGGTTGTCTTGGCGCATCGAAAAACTTGCCGCTGCCATATGCATTTTGGCGAGCATGGCACCCAACTGCGCGCAATGGGCGGGCTGCGGATGTAATTCGCTCTTGCCCGACAGCCGGTTCACGACCGCGGCGGGTTTTCCGTTGAGCGTATGCACAACGTCGCCGTCCGCGTTGGTTGCCGGGTTGGGTGCGGGGATGCCATGCACCGCAAGATGTTTCATCAGCCGAAGGTAGTAGGGCAGTTGCTCTGCAGTCAGGCGCTCGAAAAGCGTCAGGACAAATTCACCCTTGTCCGTGGAAGCGAAGTAGTTGGTGTTTTCAATACCACCAGCGCAGCCCACCAGGCTTTGCAATTGGCCCAGTTGGAGTTGTTCAAAAAGAACGTTGGCCTCGTCCATCGAGACTTCTGTGTAAACCGCCATGAATCTAGCCTGTGAAAAAACGCAATAAAACGACTGAAATAAGCGTAGGTATTGTAGAGCCGGGAGGTGCTCTGCCATCAAAGGCAAAATGGGGGTATGCAAGAACCCGAAAAAACCCTTTTGTTGATCGATGGATCAAGCTACCTGTACCGGGCTTTTCATGCCATGCCCGATTTGCGTGCCATTCCCGGCGACCCCAGCAGCAGCCCCACAGGTGCGATTCGCGGGATGGTCAACATGATGCAAGCGCTTCGCAAAGAGGTGCCTGCTGCCTATGTGGCCTGTGTGTTTGACGCCAAAGGGCCGACGTTTCGGGATGTGTTGTATCCGCAATACAAGGGTCACCGCTCCCCCATGCCAGACGACTTGCGCGCCCAGATCGAACCCATCCACGCACTGATGCAGTTGCTCGGTATGAAAGTGCTGGATGTTCCAGGCGTTGAGGCCGATGACGTGATCGGAACCTTGGCGGTCATGGCGGCAGCCCAAGGCATGCAAGTGATTGTGAGCAGCGGAGACAAAGACCTGGCACAACTGGTCAACGAGCGCATCACGATTATTGACACCATGAACGGAAAGCGCCGGGACATGGCTGGGGTCGAAGCGGAGTTTGGAATTCCTGCGCGCTTGATGTTGGACTACCAAACCTTGGTTGGGGATACGGTTGACAACGTTCCCGGTGTAGAAAAAGTAGGGCCTAAAACGGCGGTGAAGTGGTTGCTGGAGTACGGAAGTTTGGAGTCGGTGGTGGAAAACGCGGGCTCCATCAAGGGAGTCGTTGGTGAGAATCTTAGAAAGGCCCTGCCCTGGCTGCCTACAGGGCGTCAACTTTTAACGATCAAAACCGATTGTGATTTGATGGCTTGGTTACCCGCGCTGCCCAATTTGGAAGATTTGCGTCGCAACGAAGAAGATAGCAGCGCTTTGTTTGCGTTTTACGAGCGGGTCGGTTTCAAAGGCTTGGCAAAAGCAAACGTGCCAAAACAGACAGCCAAAGAGCCACATGTGGCGTCAGCCCAAGACAGTTTGTTTGGGATGTTGCAGGAACCGGCGATTGCGCGTTTGGAGCCTGTAGAGACCCACTATGAAACCATTTCCACTTGGGAGCGCTTTGATCATTGGCTGGCAAAAATTCAGAGTGCAGACTTGGTTGCGCTGGATACGGAAACGACTGCTTTGGACGCCATGCGTGCAGAGATCGTGGGTTTAAGCTTGAGTGTGAAGGTCGGTGAGGCGGCCTATATTGCATTGGCACACACCTATGCCGGCGCACCAGAACAACTCCCGCGGGCAGAAGTACTAGAGCGGCTCAAGCCGTGGTTAGAAAACCCGCAGCGTTTGAAATTGGGCCAAAACATCAAATACGACCGCCATATTTTTGCCAACCATGGAATCGAAGTGCAAGGCTACGCGCACGACACGATGCTACAGAGCTATGTCTTGGAGGTTCACAAGCCCCATGGCCTGGCCAGTTTGGCGGAGCGCCATGTCGGGCGTTCCGGTTTGAGTTTTGAAGATCTGTGCGGTAAAGGCGTCAGCCAAATCAGCATGGACCAAGTCGATGTTGCACGTGCGTCCGAATACGCGTGCGAAGACGCTGACATGACTTTGGATGTTCATACAAGCTTGTGGCAGCAGCTTGAGCAGAACGAGAAGTTGCGCTTCGTATACGAACTTGAAATTGCCAGCAGCGAATCGCTGTACCGCATCGAACGCAATGGGGTGTTGATTGATTCAGCAACGCTGGCCGCCCAAAGCCACGAGTTAGGCGCACGCATCTTGCAGCTTGAAACCCAAGCGCATGAACTTGCCGGCCAACCCTTTAATCTCAGTAGCCCCAAGCAAATTGGTGATATTTTCTTTACCAAATTGGGCCTGCCCGTGGTCAAAAAAACTGCCACCGGTGCGCCCAGTACCGATGAAGAAGTACTGGAAAAATTGGCCGAAGATTTCCCCTTGCCCGCCAAAATTTTAGAACACCGCGGCTTGGCCAAACTCAAAGGCACTTACACAGATAAATTGGCACAGTTGGCGCTGCCTCGCACGGGGCGGGTCCACACCCATTACGCGCAGGCCGTTGCGGTGACAGGGCGCTTGTCGAGCAACGACCCGAATTTGCAAAATATCCCCATCCGAACAGCTGAGGGTCGGCGGGTTCGCGAGGCCTTTATCGCCCCGCCTGGCAGCGTGATCGCAAGTGCCGATTACAGCCAGATTGAATTGCGCATCATGGCCCACATCAGCGCAGACGAGGCCTTGCTCAACGCTTTTCACCAAGGCCTAGATGTGCACCGTGCCACGGCTGCAGAGGTCTTTGGCGTAGAGGTTGCGCAGGTCAGCAACGAGCAGCGGCGCTATGCCAAAGTGATTAACTTTGGACTCATTTACGGCATGAGTGCGTATGGCCTGGCGCGCAATTTGGGCATTGACAATACCGCTGCAAAAAATTACATCGATCGCTACTTTGCGCGTTTTGCCGGCGTTAAGCGCTATATGGATACCACCCGCGAACAAGCCAAGGTCCAAGGCTATGTGGAAACCGTTTTTGGCCGGCGTTTGTATTTGCCAGAAATCAACTCACCCAACGGCCAACGTCGCGCCGGCGCGGAGCGGGCTGCGATCAACGCGCCTATGCAAGGCACTGCGGCAGACCTGATCAAGCTCAGCATGGTCAAAGTCCAAAGCATTCTGGATGTGCAACGCAGAGGTACCAAAATGATCATGCAAGTCCATGACGAGTTGGTCTTTGAAGTACCCCAAGAAGAGGTGGAATGGGTAACCATAGAAATTCCTCGCATCATGGCCGATGTTGCTTCACTGAAAGTGCCGCTCTTGGCGGAAATTGGCGTCGGTCCTAACTGGGACCAAGCGCATTAAAAAAGGTTTTTTCGATGATTCTCTTGTCCATTTTTTTGGGTACCTTGTGCGCTGGCATTGGCAGCGTTTGGCTGGCTGCCGCTTTGAGTTTTGGGGTGCTGGCCCGGTATACGCAACACATGCTCAGCATGGCTGCAGGGGCTTTGTTGGCCACAGCGTTTATGCACTTGCTGCCCGAAGCTTTTGAGAGCCAAGCCAGCGCCCACGACCTGTTTCTTACTTTGCTGGTCGGATTGGTTTTCTTCTTCTTGTTAGACAAAGCCGAGTTATGGCACCACGGCCATGAGCATGGAATGCATTCCCATGCAGAGCATGACCATTCGCACAGTGGCCATGAACACCCTTCGGCCCATGGCCACCATGCTGTGGGCGGCGGTTGGGCGGTTTTGGCGGGGGACAGTGTCCATTGTTTTGGCGATGGTGTCTTGATTGCCTCTGCGTTCATGGCCGATGTGCGCTTGGGGGTGATTGCCTCTTTGGCCGTCTTGGCCCATGAAGTTCCGCACCACATGGGCGATCTCATCGTTTTGCGCTTGGGCTCTCCCGACAAACGCGTGGCATTGGTCAAGGTCTCGATGGCTGGCTCTGTGACGGCTCTCGGTGGATTCCTGGGCTACTGGTTGGTTGAACAACTGCAAGATTATTTGCCCTATTTTTTGGTCATTGCTTCCAGCAGCTTTGTCTATGTGGCTTTGGCCGATCTCATTCCTCAGTTGCAAAAACGCTTGGCCTTGCGCCAAACCGCGGCACAAATTGCATGGCTTTTAGCTGGAATTTTCTTGGTGACCATCGTCAGTGGGTTGGCGCACTGAAATACCAGCAGGGTCTCGCCCTGTGCCTTAGCCCTTGGCAACCGGTCGATGCGGGTCGCTACACCACTCGCTCCAGCTGCCTGCAAACAGGGCTGTGTTGCCCAGCCCGGCTATCTCCATCGCCAAAATGTTGGGAATGGCGGTGACGCCGCTGCCGCAATGGTGCACGATGTGTTCAGGCCGTCTTGCGCCTAAGAGTTCGTCAAACGCATGACGCAACGCTTCTTTGGGTTTAAAAAAACCATCCGCCGTGAAGTTGTTCGAAAAGGGCCGATTCAAGGCACCAGGAATATGCCCTGCCACCGGGTCCAAGGGTTCAACGTCACCGCGAAAGCGAGGCACAGCCCGGGCGTCGATCACTGTTTGATTTGGCTTGCCGAGATGGGCCAAGACGGTTTCGACGCTGACCAAAGCAAGCAAGGCTGGTGACATAGAAAATTCAGTGGGGGTTTGCGCGTGGCTTGGCCCTGGGACGACTGCGCCGCCTGAGGCCTGCCAGGCTTGCAGGCCGCCATCGAGTACCGCAACCCGCGCGTGCCCCAACCATTTCAGCATCCACCACAAACGTCCGCAGAAGTTCGATCCTTGGCGGTCGTAGACGATGGCCTGCATGTGATTGCCAAAGCCCATCTGCCCAAGCCACTTGGCAAAGTTTTCACGCGAGGGCAGCGGGTGGCGTCCGCCACTGCAAGCGCCCGTGAGCCGGCGATCGCCTTTGGCGCTCAGGTCGGTGTCTATATGGGCGTAAACCGCACCCGGGATATGGGACGCTTCAAACATCTGCTTGCCTGCATCAGGTAGAGCCAGATCAAAACTGCAATCAAAAACCATGGTTGGCGAGCCACTTTGCTGCAGTTCTTGGAGTTCTGCTGCGGAGATGATGGTGGTGAACATGGTCAGTGCTCCTCTGGTGGGGTATTGGGCAGGGCGCGGGTGCGCAAAATGGTGGCCAAGATACCACTTGTAACAATGACGGCGATCCCCGCCCAACCCATGGGCGCGATCACATCGCCAAACACAATCAAACTGTAAATACAGGCAAACACGATGCCTGAATATTGCATCGTAGCCACCACCAAGGTCGAGCCTTTGCGGTAAGCCCGTGTCATGCACCATTGGCCAAGAGAGGCCAAGATGCCAATCGGAACAACCCAAGCCGCGTCTTGCCAGGAAACGTCTTGCCAAGGCGTGAGACCTGAAAAGCCAATGCCGACCAAGCCAACCAGGGCAGTGCCTAAAGAGAAGTAA
This sequence comes from Sulfuritalea sp., assembly GCA_021737875.1. Taxonomy (GTDB): domain Bacteria; phylum Pseudomonadota; class Gammaproteobacteria; order Burkholderiales; family Burkholderiaceae_C; genus Allorhodoferax. The sequence goes on along the minus strand of JAIPDD010000032.1, from coordinate 10,279 downwards.
AACACGGTGCGCACTTCGGGCTCACCCACCTTGCCCAGTGCGGTGACCTGCATATACGCCAAGGCGGCCCCCATGCCCGAGAGCAGGCCGATGACACCCGCAAACAATTGGTCTTGGTCCATCGTCGGACGCAGCGCCATCACGACGCCCGCAAAGCCCATCGCTACGGTTGCAAGAAGCGGGCCTTGGCGCGAAGGGTTGCCATACAACAGCGCACCACCGACCACAAAAGCAGCAACCCACACGCCGCTCATGTAGTTCAAGGTCATTGCGGTGGCCAAAGGAAGCTCAGCGATCGCATAAAACCAACTTGCCAGTGACAAAACACCGATGGCACTGCGGCTCAAATGCATCATGGGAACCGGGGTTTTGAGCGGCACACCACTAGCGCGTACCACGATGCCCATAAAAATCACACTCACCAGACCGCGATAAAAAATGAGTTCAAAGGTTGCAAAGCTGTTTGATGCAAACTTGATTCCAACGGCCATGGTGGCAAACAAAAAAGACCCTAAAACCATCCATAAGGCTTGCATACCTTAGGCCGCATCTTGGCCAGCAGGGGTTCCAGATTGTTCCATCCGGGCACGGTACCACTCATGAAAGTGCTGCATCCCATCTTCCATCGGGCTTTGGTAAGGTCCCACCTCGTTGTCGCCGCGCTGCATCAAGGCTTTGCGACCGGCATCCATGCGCTCGGCAATTTCGTCGTCTTCAATGCACGTTTCCATGTACGCGGCTTGCTGTGCTTCAACAAACTCGCGCTCAAAGGCTGCAATGTCTTCTGGGTAATAAAACTCCACCATGTTCATGGTTTTGTCGACGCCCATGGGGTGCAGCGTAGAAACCGTCAGCACATGGGGGTACCACTCGATCATGATGTGGGGGTAGTAGGTCAGCCAAATTGCACCAAATTTCGGTGGCACACCGTCGCGGTACTGGAGCAGGGCGCTTTGCCAACGTTCGTAAACGGGTGAGCCGCCACAGGCATCTGCTTTACCCAAACGGTTGGCCACGCCTACCGTTTGTACCGAGTAGTGTTCTTTGAATTCCCAGCGCAGGTCCTCGCAGGTGACAAAGTTACCCAAGCCCGGATGAAAGGGGCCTACGTGGTAGTCCTCCAAGTACACCTCGACAAAAGTTTTCCAGTTGTAGTTGCACTCATGCATTTCTACGCGGTCTAAGACATAACCCGTGAAGTCCAAATCTGCACGGGGGCCCAAGCCTGCCATCTGAGACGCAACATCGACGCCATTGTTTTCAAACAGCAAGCCGTTCCTCTCTTGCAGCGGATAGTTGTTCAGGTTCAGGCACGGGTCGGCAGTAAAGTGGGGCGCACCAATTAAAGTGCCCGCTGGGGTGCCAGCAATACCGCTGTTGACGCCGCTGTAGGTCCAGCGGTGCAAAGGACACACAATATTTCCCCCCGCGCTGACCGAGGCTGTGCCGCTTTCTTGGGAGGCAAGCAAAGAGCCACGGCCTTTCAACATCAGCGCTTGCCGGTGGCGACAGACGTTGGAAATTAACTCGATTCCGCTGGCGTTGCGAACCAAGGCGCGTCCGGCATTTTCCTGTGGGAGGGTATAGAAGTCGCCCACCTGTGGAACATGCAAAGCGTGGCCTACATAGCGTGGCCCCGCTTGAAAGATGTTTTGCATCTCTTGCGCATAAAGCGCTGGATCAAAGTAGCTTGAAACTGGTAGTTGGCTCAAGGCCTGCTGCAGTTGAAGACTTAAATCAGACATAAGGACCTGACCTAAAGACTCCCCACAGGGAGAGTGCGCCTAAAGCGCGACATAGAAAAATCGGCAGAACAGAGAGACTGAAGGCCGGCGGCGAATAGGTTTGGATTGTACCCTTGCCCATGGGTATGGATAAGCAAACGCGGCGTTGGCTAGCCTAAAATCACCGCTCGTGGAAAACCTACAATGAATTTGACCTATTGCCATGCCCTATGACCCGATCCACTCCAAGCCCTAAAAACCTTTCCACCAGCCTGCAAACCTTGGCTACTCCTGCCCATTACGAGGCGGCCATGGATGAGTTAGAGGGCTTGGTCGCCCAAATGGAGGCTGGAGATTTGCCTTTGGATCAGTTGCTTTCGCAATACGAAAGGGGAGCGCATTTGCTTCAGTTTTGCCGGGATAAGCTGCAAGCGGTTGAAGACCAAATGAAGGTGCTTGATGGCGGCGTACTCAAGCCTTGGAAAAATACATGAGTCTGGTGCCAGAGTTTTCGCTCGCACCTTGGATGACAACGCGCTTGTCGGAGGTCGAGCACGCTTTAGACAACTGGGTCAGTACACAAGCCCCTGCAGGCCTTGCGCATAGCGCACCCGTCGCATTGGTGCACGCCATGCGCTACGCCGTTTTAGATGGCGGTAAGCGCTTGCGTCCTTTGTTGGTTTTGGCAAGCTTTGAGGCCTTAAACCCTGGTGACCCCTCCCTGGGCCAAAACGCAGCCTTACGCGCGGCCTGTGCGGTGGAGCTCATCCATGCGTATTCCTTAGTTCATGACGATATGCCCTGCATGGACAACGATGTTTTGCGGCGCGGTAAACCTACGGTGCACGTCCAGTTTGGCCAGGCCAGTGCCTTATTGGCCGGTGATGCATTACAAGCCTTGGCTTTTGAAATCTTGACCCCCAGCGATGGTTCCGTAGCCGCTGAAACCCAAGCGCATTTGTGTGCACTGCTGTCCCGCGCAGCAGGGAGCTCGGGCATGGCGGGAGGGCAAGCCATTGATTTGGCCAGCGTCGGCCACGCCTTAACCGAGCAACAACTGCGAGAAATGCACCAGCTCAAAACCGGCGCCCTCATTCAAGGCAGCGTGTTGATGGGAGCAGCCTGTGCCAACCCCAGCCCCGACGCATTGCGTGCTTTGACCGCTTATGGCCAAGCCATGGGCTTGGCGTTTCAGGTGGTTGACGATATTTTGGATGTCATTGCAGACGCCTCGTCACTGGGTAAAACCGTGGGAAAAGACGCCCAAAACGACAAACCCACGTATGTCTCTCTCATGGGCTTGTCGAGCAGCCAAGCCTATGCCCAAGAATTGCTCGCGTTGGCTTTGTCGGCTTTAGACACCAGTGGCCTGCAACATACCCAAGCCTTGCGCGCGCTGGCCGATATGGTGGTCAACCGCGGCCACTGACGCTTTTCGATTCATACAATCAAACCATACCGACATCACATTCCATGCCCCATAACCCCACGCTCTCGCCCCCCTTGCTTGCAAGTGTGAATGCGCCGCAAGACTTGAGGCGTTTACCGCGAGCGCAACTGCGCGCTTTGGCAGACGAGCTTCGTTCCTACCTGTTAGAGAGTGTGGCGAAAACGGGTGGGCATTTAAGCTCCAATTTGGGAACGGTGGAGCTTAGTGTGGCTTTGCACTACGTTTTTCAAACCCCCGAAGACCGCATCGTTTGGGATGTAGGCCACCAAACCTACCCACATAAAATTTTGACCGGCCGGCGCGATCGGATGGCAAGCTTGCGCCAACTCGGCGGGCTCAGTGGGTTTCCCCAGCGTGCTGAAAGTGAATTTGACACCTTTGGAACCGCGCATTCAAGCACCTCGATTTCAGCTGCCCTGGGTATGGCCATGGCTGCAAAAATCAAGGGAGAAGACCGCTACTCCGTGGCCGTGATCGGAGACGGCGCTTTGACGGCTGGCATGGCATTTGAAGCCCTCAACAATGCAGGTGTTGCCGATTGCCGATTGCTTGTGATTCTCAACGACAACGACATGAGCATCAGCCCCCCAGTAGGCGCGTTGAACCGGTACTTGGCGCAACTCATGAGCGGGCAGTTTTACGCGAAAGCGAAAAATGTAGGAAAAAGCGTTTTAAAAGGTGCGCCTCCTTTGTTTGAATTGGCCAAGCGCATTGAAGAACACGCCAAAGGCATGGTGGTTCCCGCCACGCTGTTTGAAAAATTTGGTTTCAATTACATCGGCCCTATTGATGGCCACGACCTGGATTCCTTGATCCCCACGCTGGAGAACATCAAACAGCTTGAGGGGCCGCAGTTTCTTCATGTCGTGACCAAAAAAGGGCAGGGCTACAAATTAGCCGAAGCCGACCCCGTGGCCTACCACGGCCCGGGTAAATTTGATCCGGCGGTGGGCTTGCTAAAACCCACGCATGCGCCCAAGCAAACCTTCACCCAGGTCTTTGGGCAATGGTTGTGCGACATGGCGGAGAAAGACCCGCGTTTGGTGGGTATCACGCCCGCTATGCGTGAGGGTTCGGGACTGGTCGAATTTGAAGCCCGTTTTCCAGAGCGGTACTTTGACGTGGGCATTGCGGAGCAGCATGCCGTCACGTTTGCGGCAGGCTTGGCGTGTGAAGGTCTCAAGCCGGTGGTGGCGATTTACTCTACCTTTTTGCAGCGCGCCTATGACCAACTGATCCACGACGTTGCCATTCAAAACTTGCCTGTTGTTTTTGCACTCGATCGAGCTGGCTTGGTAGGAGCCGATGGCGCGACCCACGCCGGCGCTTACGATATTGTTTTTTTACGCTGCATCCCCAATGTGAGCATTGCTTGTCCTGCGGACGAAAATGAATGCCGCCAACTGTTGAGTACGGCGTTCGCCCAAAACCACCCTGTCGCCGTTCGCTATCCGCGCGGGGCAGGGGTTGGAGTCGCCGTGCGCTCTGATTTGAACGCGCTTGCCTTTGGCAAGGGAGAAATTCGGCTTCAAGGGAAAGAGATTGTTATTTTGGTTTTCGGAAGTTTGCTGTATCCGGCCATGGAAGCAGCCAAAGCCTTGGGTGCCAGCGTTGTCAATATGCGCTGGGCGAAACCTTTGGACACCGAGTTGTTGATCCAAGTTGCACAAAACCATACGGCCTTGGTAACGGTAGAAGATGGCGCGATCATGGGTGGCGCAGGAAGCGCAGTGCTTGAAGCGCTTCAGGCCGCAGGCTTGGTTTTGCCAGTCCTGCAACTGGGCTTGCCTGACGCATTCATCGAGCATGGGGATCCGAGCGCGCTGATGGCTTCCTTGGGTCTGGACGCGCAGGGAATTCAAGCATCCATACGCTCTCGATTTGCCGTCAACTGAGACCTTTGACAAGGGAAAACCCCCTCCTTTGGAGTGCGCCGCTGCTCATACAATTAAGACGGATATAGGATATTTAACTTCGCATGAAGGTCATTTTTTTGGCCAATGCACCCACCTTTTAAAGGAGTAATCCATGGATCGTCGTTCGATAATTAAAAACGCAGGAATCGCGGGTGTTCTGGCCGCTGGAGCCGCACCTGCTGTTCATGCACAAACTTCTGAAATTCGCTGGCGTTTGGCTTCTAGCTTTCCCAAAGCGCTGGACACCATTTTTGGTGCTGCTGATTCTTTTGCTAAAAAAGTCAAAGAGCTCTCCGGTGGAAAGTTCATTATTTCAACCCATGCCGGCGGTGAACTTATGCCTCCCTTTGGCGTGGTCGATGGCGTACAAAACGGTACCGTTGAAATGGCGCACACAGCGCCTTACTACTTCCATGGCAAAGACGAAACTTTTGCTTTGGGTTGCGCCATTCCTTTTGGTTTGAACAGCCGCCAAATGACGGCTTGGATGTACCAAGGCAATGGTGGAAAACTCATGCGCGAGTTTTACGCGAAGTACAACATCGTCAACTTCCCCATGGGAAACACCGGCGCCCAAATGGGTGGCTTTTACCGTAAAGAAATCAAATCGGTGAAAGACATCAAAGGCATGAAATTCCGCGTGGGTGGTTTTGCAGGTCGCGTGTTTGAACGCATGGGCGGCGTACCTCAAAATATTCCTGGCGGAGAAATCTACACCGCTTTGGAAAAAGGGACGATCGATGCAGCTGAGTGGGTAGGTCCGTACGATGACCAAAAACTGGGCCTCAATAAAGTCGCTCCGTTTTACTACTACCCCGGCTGGTGGGAAGGCGGCCCTCAGTTGGACTTGTTTGTCAACGACAAAGCCTTCGCTAGCCTTTCCCCAGAGAACAAGGCCATCATTGAATGTGCAGCTGCTTTCGCACACACTGAAATGCAAGCCAAATACGATGCCAAGAACCCGGATGCATTGAAACAACTGGTGGGCGCAAAAACAAAAGTGTTGCCATTCCCCAAAGATGTTCTGGACTTGGCCTTCAAAGAGTCTATGAAACTTTATGCTGAGATCACGGAAAAGAATGAAAACTGGAAGAAAGTTTATTCTGACTACTCCGCTTTCCGTAAAGACCAAAACTTATGGTTCCGCTTTACTGAAGCGCGTTTTGATTCCTTCATGCAAAGCCAAAAGCTCTAAGCGATTGAAGCAATAAAAAAAGCCCCGCAGCGCAGGCTGCGGGGCTTTTTTGTTGGATCAACTTTAGTGTAAAAGATTATATTCAGCGATATAAAAGACGGCGCCAGCCAGATAACCTATCAAGGCCAAGCCACTGATTTTTTTGACGTACCAAATAAAGTCAATCTTTTCAAGGCCCATTGCAGCAACACCCGCTGCAGATCCAATGATAAGAATAGAGCCCCCAGTGCCTGCGCAATAGGCCAAGAACTCCCATAAGAAACTATCAGGAGGGTAGGTATCTAGGCTGTACATGCCCATGGATGCAGCGACTAAGGGCACGTTGTCCACCACTGCGCTGACCAGTCCGATAACCATCACGATCACATCTTGGCGTCCAATCGTGGTGTCAAGCCACTTGGCAATATCGGCCAGCACATGGGTGTGTTCCAAGACCGCCACACTGAGCAAAATACCAATAAAAAATACGATGGAGCTCATGTCGATGCGCGTAAGCGCACGGGCCAAGGTCAGGCGTTGTTTACGCAACTCCTCTTCCTTGCGGTGAACCACGTCGCCTACGACCCACAACACACCCAAGCCAAAAAGGATTCCCATAAACGGTGGTAAGTGGGTCAGGGTTTTAAATACGGGAACGAGCACCAAAATGGCCAGACCGGAAAAAAACATCAGGTTGCGCTCAAAACTGCTGGTTTCAAACAGCGCATCCGCAGCCGAGCGTTGGGGGGCAATGACTGGGCGGTTTCCAAGAATGAAAGCGGTCACCGTCAAAGGTACCAGCAAGTTGATCAGCGAAGGAATGAACAAGCCTTTCATTATTTCAAGGGCGGTGATTTGTCCGCCAATCCAAAGCATGGTGGTGGTTACGTCTCCAATCGGGGTCCATGCGCCACCTGCGTTGGCTGCTATCACAATGATCCCTGCAAAAAACAAGCGATCTTCTCTCTGCTCCAGAAGTTTTTTCATGAGGGAGACCATCACAATCGTGGTGGTCAAATTGTCTAATATTGAACTTAGAAAAAATGAGACAAAGCCAACCATCCACATCAAGGTGGATAGCTTTTTGGTTTTGATCTTGGAAGTAATCACTTCAAAGCCGTTATGGGCGTCTACCACTTCCACAATGGTCATTGCGCCCATCAAGAAAAATACGATTTGCGCCGTAGTCATGAGCGACTCGTTGAGTTGCTCTCCGACCAAATGCGCATCGCTTTGGGAAACCGCATACAAGGTCCACAAAAGTCCGGCACCCAACAAAGCCGAGGCTGACTTATTGATGCGAAGCGGGTGCTCCAGCGCAATGGCTGCGTACACCAGAACAAAGATAACAATCAGTGCAGTCAGCATGGCGCTTTCCTATTTTTTGGCGTCTTTGGATGTGGCTTCTAACAATGCTTTCATAGGATCGTCATCCTCCTTGGTGGTGTCTGAAGGTGGAACTGGAAGTCCATCCGGTTGATTGGCCTCGTCTGCTGGTTTGGCCTGTGCATCATCACCGGTTTGAATATCGAGTTGCAACATGATTTGGTCTGAACTGAGTGCCGCATCCTTCTCAATACCGCCAGTGACCAAGACGGGGAAAGCGATAACGGCAACCACCATAATCAGTTGCAAAATAATGAAAGCGATAGAGCCTTTGTAAATTTCAATCGTTTTCACCGATGGAATTAACTTTCCTGTCACACGGTCTTTGTAATCGAATTTTGCAGCAACACTGCGCAGGTAAAACAATGCAAATCCAAACGGTGGCGTGAGGAAGGAGGTTTGCAAGTTCATAGCAACAATGACACCAAACCAAATCATGGCTTGGTCTGGCGTCATTCCCGGAACCAGACCGGGTAATATTTTTTCAGCGACCGGGGCTAGCAAGGGGATCACAATGAATGCAATCTCAAAGAAATCAATAAAGCAGCCAAGTATAAAAATCAAAATATTGACGACGACCAAGAATCCCCAAGCACCACCGGGTATCCCGTCAAACAAATGTTCTACCCAAATATGGCCATCGGCTGCGTTAAAGGTGAAGCTAAATACGGTTGAGCCAATCAAAATAAACAGAACAAAAGACGCAAGTTTTGCTGTGTTTTCCAAGGCCTGTTTTGTCAAGGAAAAGCTCAAACGTCCTTTGCCTATGGCCAAAATAATGGCGCCCAGTGCGCCCATGGCGCCGCCTTCTGTTGGTGTTGCAACACCTAAGAAAATCGTTCCAAGCACCAAGAAAATCAAAATCAAGGGTGGCATGAGCACAAAGGTCACTTGCTCGGCTAGACGTGACAAAAGACCCAGCCGCGTGATGTGGTTGATGATCGCCAAGCCCAACCCAGTCAACGAAGCCAAGGTCAAAGACAAAATAACGATCTCATCGCCCGCCGATGGAACAGCCCGTTCTAGCCACTGTGTCATTAATTCGTTGTGTACCTGGGCCCAGCCAAATCCAACTGCCGTGCAAAGTAAAACAAGCACCAGAAGCGATCGGTGACCCGAGGCCCCGTTGTCTTCTTTGTAAAGCAAGGCTTCAGGTGGAAGCGCAGGAACCATCTCGGGTTTAAAAATGGCCACCGCCACAATAAAACTGATGTACAGGGCCACCAAAAGCAATCCGGGAATCAAGGCGCCGGAGTACATGTCGCCAACCGAGCGGCCCAGCTGGTCCGCCAAAACAATCAACACCAATGAAGGGGGTATCGCTTGGGCCAGGGTTCCTGATGCGGTGATGGTTCCCGTGGCGATGGTTCGGCTGTATCCGTAGCGCAGCATGACAGGCAGTGAAATCAAACCCATCGAAATCACGGCAGCCGCAACCACACCGGTCGTAGCTGCAAGCAGTGCGCCAACCAAAATCACTGCGATGGCAACCCCGCCTCGAACAGGGCCAAAAACTTGCCCCACGGTTTCAAGCAAGTCCTCTGCCATGCCTGAGCGCTCTAAGATGATGCCCATAAAGGTGAAAAACGGAATGGCAAGCAGGGTGTCGTTTTGCATGATGCCAAAAATACGCAGTGGCAAAGCCTGGAACATAGCGGCTGGAAAGATCCCGGCCTCAATGCCAATGAATCCAAACGCCAGCCCTGTCGCTGCAAGTCCAAAGGCGACAGGAAAACCTGTCAACAAAATAACAAACAGACCGATGAACATCAGGGGCACAAATTGCTGTGCTAAAAAAGTTGTTTGCATTTATTTGGCTCCTGCTAACATTTCGGCTGCTTTTTTCTCAAGCGCTTCGAGATGTTTTTGTTCATCGGACTTGGCTTCTTCGCCGCTTAAAACATCTGGCCCGTGACCTCGCAGAAACGCAATTCGTTTAATGAGTTCAGAAATTGCTTGCGCAAGCAACAAAGCAAATCCCAGAGGAATGAGCCCATAGGCTGGCCAACGTATCAAGCCCCCCGCGTTTTGAGACATCTCGCCGCTGACAAAGGCTTGGTAAAAGAAGGGCCAGCCCAGCGAAATACTGATGATGCAAAACGGAATTAATACGACAACAATCCCCATGACATCAATCCAGTTGCGTGCGCGGTCTGAAAGCTTTGACGATATAAAGTCAATGCGGACATGGGAATTTTTTAAGAAACCGAACCCAGCACCGAGCATAAACACCGCAGCAAAGAGATACCACTGAATTTCAAGCAAGCCGTTGGAGCTGCTATTGAAAATTTTTCGAACGAGTGCGTTTCCTGCGCTGATCAGCGTGGTGGCCAATATCAACCACATCGTGAGTTTGCCGACCCAGGTGCTGATTTTGTCAATCCATTGTGAGAGTGATAAAAGTGACGTCATAAGGAGTCCATTCATTGTTTTTTTTAGTGTGCTTGCTTGGTTTATCTGCACCAATTACACACCGGAAGTCTAAGGCCTAAATCTTTCGATTGACGAGAAATTTATATTTCAATTAGGAAATTTATGCAACTCAGGCACTGGTAAAAACCCTTGATCCAAGCCAAGTGATGCTTCGAATACCTGCAATCGTCATCCCTAATGAGCCGAGCAAATGCAG
>JAIPDD010000031.1 GCA_021737875.1 Sulfuritalea sp. | reverse complement strand
ATTCCACCTGCAAGGCATTGGCGTGGACGTGCCCAGCCAGCTCTTGAGCATGCTCCCCTATGTCGCTACCATTGTGGTTCTGGCCTTAATATCTCGCAATCCGACCTGGATTCGGATTAACATGCCGGCTTCGATTGGGAAACCGTTTTATCCGGGTTCTTAATTTTTACCAGTTTTTTTCACCGTTGGCCTCACTTTTTTAACAAAGGAAATGAAATGACAGATGTACAAAAACGCGCGTGGCTGAAATTAGCTGCGCTCACCACCGTCGCTGCTGCGGCACTGGTGGGTTGTGGCAAAAAAGAAGAGGCAGCAGCTCCTGCTGCAGCTCCTGCAGCCGCAGCCAAAGCGGAACCCTTGAAAATCGCTTTTGCCTACGTGGGCCCTGTGGGCGACGGCGGCTGGACTTTTGCACATGACAACGCACGTAAAGCGTTGGAAAAAGAATTTGGCGACAAGATCCAAACTTCGTTTGTTGAAAACGTGCCTGAGTCCGCTGACGCCGAGCGCGTCATCCGCGACATGGCAGGCCAAGGCAACAAGCTGATTTTCGGTACCACCTTCGGTTACATGGAAACCATGCTCAAAGTGGCTCCTGATTTCAAAGATGTGAAGTTTGAGCACGCAACAGGCTACAAATCGGCTGAGAACATGCGCACCTATGACAGCCGCACCTACGAAGGCGCTTACATGGCCGGTCTGATCGCAGGCAAGATGAGCAAAACCGGCACCCTGGGCGTCGTTGCTTCAGTGCCAATTCCTGAAGTGATCCGTAACATCAACAGCTTTACTTTGGGCGCACAAACCAGTAACCCCAAAATCAAGACCAAAGTGGTGTGGGTCAATGAGTGGTTTAACCCACCCAAAGAAACCGAAGCAGCGACCAGCTTGATCAATGGCGGCGCGGACGTGTTGTTCCAAAACACCGACTCTCCAGCCGTGCTGAAAACAGCCCAAGACAAAGGCAAGCGCGCTTTCGGTTGGGACTCTGACATGACCGCCTACGGCCCCAAAGCCCACTTGGCTTCAGCCATCATCAACTGGACGCCTTACTACATGAAGGCCACCAAAGACGCTTTGGAAGGCACTTGGACAACCGGTGGTGTGTGGTGGGGTGTGAAAGAAGGCGCGATTGACATCGTCTCTATCGCTGATGACGTACCTGCAGAGACCAAAGCCAAAGTTGACGCAGTCAGAGCGGGCCTGAAAGACGGAAGCTTTGCGATCTGGAAAGGTCCTTTGATCGATAACACCGGCAAGACTTTGCTCAAAAAAGACGAAGTGGCTGATGATAAGTTCCTCAGCGGCGTGAACTTCTACGTCAAAGGCGTTGAAGGTAAAGTACCCGGCGGAAAATAAATTTCGCTGATAGTAAAAAAAGGGCCGCATCTGCGGCCCTTTTTTTTGGCGTTGGTACCTGGTTTGAACGCACAATAGCAAGGTATGAAAACTGATCTTCAAGCCTCCCATGGAGCTGCAGCGCTTTGGCATCCGGTGGTTTTGGCTGCTGATTTGCAGAGCAAGCCCTACGCCGCCCAATTACTTGGACAAGACGTGGTGGTTTGGCGTGATTTAAAAGGCCAAGCCCATGCCTGGGCTGACCAATGCCCGCACCGTGGTGCGCGTTTGTCTTTGGGGCGCGTATGCGAAGGGCGCTTGGAGTGCCCGTACCACGGCTGGCAGTTTGAGGGTTCGGGGCGCTGCGTTCGCGTTCCTGCGCTGCCAGGATTTACGCCTCCAGCGGGGCACAGTGCGCAGGTCTTTGAAGTCCAAGAGTGTTACGGTTTGGTTTGGGTGCGTTTGAACACCCGGCCCAAAGATGTAGCGTCTGCGGCGTTTGCCTTGCCCGCCTTTGGGGCAGAGACGGATACGCGCTTGCGAAAAATCAACTGCGGCCCCTACGACGTTGCCACCAGTGCGCCACGCATTGTGGAAAATTTTTTGGACATGTCGCACTTTAGTTTTGTGCATGCAGGTTGGCTGGGCGACCGGGCCTCTCCTTCGATCGAAGACTACCAGGTGGAGTTGACTGCCACGGGCTTATTGGCAACCGGTTGCAAAGCCTGGCAGCCGCAATCTAATCTTCACTCCACCGAACCTGCGCTGGTGGAGTACAGCTACGAAGTGACTGCACCCTATGCCGCGGTGTTGACGAAAATACCCGAGGCGGGCAAGACGGCGATTGACGGTTGGCGGGAATCGATTGCCCTCTTTATTTGCCCGATGACCCCGCAGAGCAGCCGCGTCTGGTTTCGTTTGGCGGTTGCGGATTTTGATTCCACTGAGGTGAAGTTTCAAGAATTTCAGCACACCATCTTCACCCAAGACCAGCCGGTTTTAGAGTCACAAAAACCCAAATGTTTGCCCTTGGATCTTCAGGCCGAAGCCCATACAGCGGCCGACAAGGCATCGTCAATGTACCGCCGGTTTTTGAAAAATGCGGCCATTGATTTTGGCACCTGCTAAACGTACTTCTTTAAGGAATTTTTATGTTTAAAGTGCACCCGGTCGATCCCAAGCGAATGCCGGCGCTGTTGCGAGCCATGCCCAAGGCAGAGCTGCATATGCACATTGAAGGATCCTTGGAGCCCGAACTCATGTTTGCCATGGCCCAGCGCAATGGCGTCACGCTGCCTTACGCCAGTGTCCAAGACCTGCGTAACGCGTATGTGTTTGACAACCTGCAAAGCTTTTTAGATATTTACCACGCCGGAACGTTGGTTCTCAAAACCGAAGACGATTTTTACGATTTGGCTTGTGCGTACCTCGCCCGTGCGCAAGCCGACAACGTGGTGCACGCCGAGCTTTTCTTTGACACCCAAACCCATACCGGTCACGGCCTCAGTTCTGCAACGGTGATCAATGGATTGCACCGCGCCTGTGTCGATGCACCCCAAAAATTTGGAATGACGGCGTCTTTGATTTTGTGCTTTCTGCGCCACTTGAGCGAAGAAGCGGCCTTGGAATGCTTGGAGGACATTTTGCCGATGCGTGAAAAAATCATTGGCATTGGACTGGCGTCCAGCGAGTTGGGCCATCCTCCGGAAAAATTCGCCACCGTATTTGCCAAGGCGCGCCAACTTGGGTTTCGGCTGGTCGCACATGCGGGAGAAGAAGGCCCGCCGGCCTATATTTGGAGTGCCTTGGATATTCTCAAGGTGGAGCGCATTGACCACGGCGTACAAGCCACCCGCGATGCGGCCCTCATGCGGCGTTTAGCCCAAGACAAAATTCCGCTTACCGTCTGCCCATTTTCCAATGTGAAGCTGCGCGTTTTCAACACCTTGGCTGATCACACGCTAGGGCAGATGCTTGACGCCGGCTTGTGCGTCACGGTCAATTCCGATGATCCTGCGTATTTCGGTGGCTATGTAGGTGACAACTATGTGCAAACCGCACAGGCTTTGCGCCTGACGACGCAACAAGCCTACACCCTCGCCCACAACAGTTTGCATGCGGCATTTGTCTCTGATACCACCAAGCAGCAGTGGACCCACCAACTCAAAGCCTGCTTTGAGAGTTTTGTTGAGCACGATTACTAGTAACCCAGTTAAGCCAAGCGAGGGTAGCCCAGCGCGATAGCGGCTTCGCGCATCTCAATACAGCGTTGGTAGATTTGCGCAGGCGGTGTTTCAAAACCCACAATACCCAAGTCGCTCAACGCTGGGGCGGCAAGGGGGCTGGAGAACAGAGAAGCAAAAACGCTTCGAAGGGTTTGCAAGTCTTGGGCTGAAGTTTTACCCGCGGTAATCAATGGCAAACCCGGATACGACGCGCTATAGCCCACCACATGCAGTCCTTGCACGGCCTCGGGGCTGTACCTTTTGAATCCTGCATAGGTCACGCAGTCAATGCTTGCCAAGTCTGCCAAGCCTGTGCGGACCGCGTCCACCGAAAGGCGGTGGCTGCCGGTTTCTAGGCTGCGGCTAAAAAATTTTCCATGGTGAGACAGCGGGGCAAACTGTGCGCGAAAAGCGTTGTAACCCGATTGCGAGTTGTCCACGTTAAAGGCGGCGCGTAAACCACGAAAATCTTCGAGCGCTAAGGAGGCATGTTCATCACGAGCGATAAGCGCGCTATGGCAGGTGATTCCTTCACACCCTGGCGCGTCGTATTGAAAGCAGCCAATGAGTTGCACCTTGCCGGCTAAGTCATCCATCAAGGGGTAGCCACAGGTTTGGCTTAGGAGCAGATCAGGGTGTAGCCAATGGGCATGCAAGTTGGCGGGCCACGTTAGGGCGGGGGGCGTATTTGCCAAGCCTTGTTCCTGCAACTGCGCTGCCACAAGCGTCCACAATTGCGTCACTGCATCCCGATGGCTGACATACATGGGCAATGAAGCCAGACCCATGTTCATAAGCGGGTGATCTGCTGGGCTGAATCTATCGGTTTGACTGCGTGGCTTGCAAAAAGGCGCATATAGCCTTTGAAGAAAAAATGGCCATTCCCATTGATATAACGCTCACGCTCTTGCCAATAGACGGCAGGAATCGCATACCAAGGCAATCCGGGGCGCTCATGGTGCACAGCGTGAAAGTTGTTGTTCAAGTAAAGCAAGCGCCAAGGCCAGCCCGCTTCGTTGATCACAATGCGGTGCATGGGGTTGGCTGCGGGCCGGTGTTCATAAAACGAGCGCATAAATGCCACACTGAGCATGAAGTAACTGATTGAAACGTATATCCAAGCGGACATGCCCGTGAAGTGTTCAATCGCCCAGAGCATGGCCGCCAGCAGCGCTAAGTGTTGCAACCAGGTTGTGCGAAATGCAGCACTGCGCCAATTTTCCAACTGCATTAGCGATTGGAGCAGGTTGGCGATAGAGAAGGCTGGTGTAATGAAAAATCGGCCAACAGAGGTTCTTTGGGCGTTGAGTAAAAAACGCCAAAGCGAAGAAGATTGCGCGTAGTCCGCAGGCTCGGTGTAATTGCTCTCAGGATCGATACCAGGAAAGGTCAAGAGCTCGTCGCGGTGGTGGGCGAGGTGGCTGTCGCGGTACACATCAAAGGGGTACCACACCGCGATGGGCAATAAGCCCAGTGCACGGTTGAGGCGCAGGTTGTGTGTGGGGTGTTTGTGGACCAACTCGTGCTGCAAACTCAAGTACCACGCGCCCAGAACTACCAGCAGAATCAGCGGGCCAAATGCTGGCGCGTGGGCGTACCACGCCAGAGTCGCCAACCAGCCGCTGTAAAGGGAAATAATAACGAGCCAAGTAGGCCACTCGATCGCAAGCGGTTGGACCGAAGCGAGATTGGGTTGTCTGTTCATGTGCACCATTAAACTTGCAAAACAAAATCGCCCAAACACTTAAAAAGTAAAGTGTTTGGGCGCGCTTTGGGATTTAATTGTAAAGCACTCCAGGCAGCCACATTCCGATGGCGGGGAACATGTACAGCAGGAAGATCGCAAACACTTGGATGGCCATGAAAGGCAACATGCCGGCAAAGATCTGGTTCAGTGTGACGTGCGGTGGGCTCACGCCCTTCAAGTAGAAGGCGGCCATGGCCACGGGCGGGCTCAAGAACGCAGTCTGCAGGTTCAGCGCCACCAACAAGCCAAAGAACAGCGGATCGATACCGAAGTGGGGCAGCAAGGGGATGAAAATCGGCATAAAAATCACGATGATCTCGGTCCACTCCAGGGGCCAGCCCAACAAGAAGATGACCACTTGCGCCAGGATCATGAACTGCACGGGCGTCAGGTCCATGCCCAAGACCCAAGCATTGATGAGCTCTTGGCCACCCAACAACGCAAAGGCCGCCGAGAAAATGCTGGATCCCACAAACAGCCAACACACCATGGCACTGGTTTTGGCCGTCAGGTACACCGACTCGCGCAGCACCACATAGTTCAGGCGTCGGTAAGCGGCTGCCAGCAGCAAGCCACCCAAGGAGCCCATGGCCGCGGCCTCGGTCGGTGTGGCCAAGCCAAACACGATGGTGCCCAGCACCGCCAAAATCATGAGAGCCAAGGGGAAGAATGAGCCCAGCAGCATCTTGAAGATCTCAAGACGCGCAAAGCTGAAGTAGGCATAAAAGAGGGCCAAAGCCACAGCGCAACTGACCAAGCCAATCCAGAAAGACAGGGGCGCGGGTTGGCGCTCAGCGTCTACCGCTGGTGTTTCTGCCGCAGCCGTGACGGCAACAGGCGCTTGCTCTTTGGCTGGCTCTGCGGCAGGGGCAGCATCAGCCTTGGCTACTTCGGTCGACTCCGGGGGAGGTTGCAAACCATCGGCTTCGGCTTCGGGTTCGGCCAAACCACTGACACTGGGGGCTTCTTCTTCCGTGGTGTTCGAGTCCGCCAGATCGCCACCCATGGCCACCACGCCAGCGACCGCCTCGACAGGCAGGGGTGCGGTGACCTTGAAATAAATGGTGCCCATGATTGCAGCCACCGCCAACGCGGGTAGCAAGGCAATGCCCAAGTGGTTGAGCAGACTGCGCATGGGCACGGCTGCATTGCGCTTGCCTTTGATCGCACCGATGAGGCCTGGCAGCACGTTGTTGCTGATGTCTTTGGACACCACTTGCGCAAAGGCCGGCAAAGGCACGATACGGTCTTCGGCCGACATGGGCGGTGCCATGCTCGGTTTGATTTTGGCGAGGATCACCACATACAGCACATACAAAGTAGCCAACATGATTCCCGGGAAAAAGGCTCCGGCGTACAACTTGACCACCGAGACGCCTGCCGTCGCGCCGTAAACGATCAACATGACCGAAGGGGGAATCAGGATGCCCAAGCAACCGCCAGCAGTGATGGCTCCGGCCGAGAGCTGAACGCTGTAGCCCGCGCGTAGCATGGCGGGCAGCGCCAGCAAGCCCATGAGCGTGACCACTGCACCCACGATGCCGGTGGCTGTAGCAAATATCGCGCAGGTCACAATGGTGGCCACCGCCAAGGAGCCCGGCACACGAGCCATAGCCAAGTGCATGCTTTTGAACAGTTTCTCGATCAGGTTGGCGCGCTCAATGAGGTAGCCCATGAACACGAACAAGGGGATAGAGATCAGCACGTCATTGGACATAACCGAGTAGGCGCGCTGAACCATCAGATCGAGGGTTTGCTGCACGGCCAAAGCGGGGTTTTGGCTTTTGTAGGCGATCCAGGCAAAGATCATTCCCATGCCCATCAAGGTGAAGGCGGTGGGAAAACCCAACATGATCGCCACCACCACCAAAGCCAGCATCAACAGCCCCAGGTGGCCGTTGGCCATCTCAGAAGGTGCAGGCAGCAAAACAAAGGCCGACAACACGACCAAGGCCATGATCGTCAGGCCAAACCAGATTTCTTTTTTCATTATTTGCTTCCCTTGCCAGCGGTCAACAGCGCATCGAGTTTGGCGATGTCTTCGTCTTTGACGTTGACCATCTCCTTGAGTTTTGCGACATCGACCTCGTCCACATCGTCACCTCGCTTAGGCCATTCACCCTGCTTGATGCAAACAATGCAACGCACAATCTCAACCAGACCTTGGGCTAGCAGAAAAAAACCAGCAATCGGCAAAATGGTTTTAAAGGGGTACACCGGTGGACCATCGGCCGTGATATTGGAGTGTTCGTTGATGGCCCAAGAATCGGCAGCAAAACCGTAACCTGCATACGCCAAAGCAAACACACCTGGAATAAAGAACAGAAAATAGAGAATCAAGTCAAACCAGGCTTGCAGGCGGGGCGGAAAAAAACCGTAAAGCACATCACCGCGCACATGGCCATTCTTGGACAAGGTGTAGGCACCTGCCATCATGAACAGCGAGCCATACATCATGCTCATCACGTCAAATGCCCACGCATGCGGGTTGTCAAGAAAGTAGCGGGAAAAAACTTCCCAAGAAATCATCAGAGTGAGAAGCAAAATCAGCCAAGAAAAAAACTGGCCAACCCAGGTACTGACTTTGTCAATGAAGAGCAGCAGGTTTTGCATTAGAGAACCACATAAAAAAATAAGCCATCCAGAACTTCTGGATGGCTACAAAGTATAAATCAGCCATTCAGAATTTCTGGATGGCTGAGGGGATCACATTAACAAATCACGCTTTTTTCGGTGCTGCTGCTTTAGGCTTGGCACCAAAGAAGTGGTTCACCGCCATGCGTCGGCTGATGTTGGTGTCCTGGTCCCATTTCACAGCACGGGCTGCAAACGCTTTTTGCGATTCCACAATTTCCTTGAACAGTGGATTCTCAGCAGACTTCTTCTCCAAAATTTCAGACCAAATTTTAAGTTGCTCTTGCAAAATAGCGTCTGGTGTTTTGTAGAACTTGACCTTGTCTTTGGTTTGTAACTCGATGTAGTCTTTGGAGTAACGGTCTACCGCTTTCCAAGACATATCCGCAGATGCGGCTTCGGTGGCGCCAGCAATCACGGCCTTCATCTTGGCAGGCAGCGCGTCGTACTTGGTCTTGTTGAACATGATCTCAAACGTCTCAGCGCTTTGGTGGTAGCTTTGCAACATGCACACTTTAGACACATCGGGGAAGCCCAAGATACGGTCGGATGTGGCGTTGTTGAACTCAGCCCCGTCGAGCAAGCCGCGGTCCATCGCTGGAACGATCTCGCCGCCTGGCAAAGCGTTGACCGCAGCGCCCATGGCGGTGAACAGGTCAATCGCCAAGCCGTTGGTACGGAACTTCAAGCCTTTGAAGTCAGATGACTTGGTGATGGGCTTTTTAAACCAGCCCAAAGGCTGGGTAGACATGGGACCGTACAAGAAAGATTGCACATTGCCGCCGATGGAGGCGTACAACTTGGCCAGCAAGTCAGCGCCGCCGCCATATTTGTGCCATGACAGAATCATATTGGCGTCCATGCCGAAGGCGGGACCTGAATTCCACAATGCCAAAGCATTTTGCTTACCGTAGTGGTAACCCAACACACCGTGACCACCGTCCAAAGTTCCTTTGGAGACCGCTTCGAGCAATCCAAAAGCAGGAACCACTGCGCCCGCCGGCAAGACTTCAATTTTCAGATCGCCGCCTGTCATGTCATTGACTTTTTTCGCGTAGTCGAGGGCGTACTCATGGAAAATGTCTTTGGCAGGCCAGGTGCTCTGCCAGCGCATGGAAATGGGGCCCGTTTGCGCTTTGGCAAGCATAGGTGCAGACACTGCACCAGCTGCAACGGCAATGCCTTTGAGTAGGTTTCGACGGCGTGGGGTTTTATTGTCAGTCAAGATGGGCTCCAATCGTTATTGAGGAAAACAAGCGTGAAATTACCGCCTGAAAATCATTATGAGATCGTCAATTTGGACGACACCTAGTGAAAACCCTCGTTTGGCGTGATATATGTTTCAGGTAAGCGCAAAATAATTTCAATCACCGGGTTGTAAAATACACCCGATTCCATGGCGTGCCCGCGCGTGGGGCGTTTCTGTTTTGGGCCATGTAGAGGACTACCATGTATAAAAACCTCGCTGCGATGGCCTTCGCTTGTTGTTGTGCTGTCCGCGAATGTTCCCCCCCTGTTGCCGCGTAGACCTGCCTTTTTTGCGTGGGTTCTATGAGCTACCAAGTCAAAGAGATTTTTTACACCTTGCAAGGCGAAGGCGCGAATGCGGGAAAGCCTGCGGTCTTTTGTCGCTTTGCGGGCTGTAATTTGTGGTCGGGCCGAGAGTCAGACCGCGCCAGCGCCGTGTGCCAATTTTGCGATACCGATTTTGTGGGAACCGACGGCAGCTTGGGCGCACGCTATGACAGCGCCGCTGCCTTGGCAGAGCAGATAGAAGGCTTGTGGCCCGACGGAAATACGGAAAACCGCTTTGTCGTTTTAACGGGTGGAGAGCCCTTGCTGCAAGTCGATGACGCCTTGGTGGCAGCGTTGCATTCCCTGCATTTCAAAATCGCGGTCGAAACCAATGGCAGTCTGCTTGCGCCTGAAGGGATCGATTGGATTTGTGTCAGTCCCAAAGCCGGAGCGCCATGGCTTCAGCGCAGCGGCCACGAGCTCAAATTGGTGTGGCCGCAAGAGGGCTTGGCTTGGAGTGATGCCCAAGCCATGCAAGACCTGCCCTTTGACAACCACTATTTGCAACCGCAAGACAACCTGTTGCGGGCGAAAAACACGGAGATTTGTATCGGCTTGTGCCTGCAACATCCGGTCTGGAATTTAAGTTTACAAACCCACAAAATCACGGGAATACGATGAACGCCTTACCACTTGCGGCGCGATTTAGCGTCAGCCAACGGTTCTTTTTTGACGCAGCCCATACCCTCAGGCGAGACATTGAAACCGAAGGAAGTCTGCGGGTGCACGGCCACACCTATTACGCCGAAGTCACTGTCAGCGGCCAACCTGATCCGCACACCGGCATGGTGGTGGATTTGGGTTGGGTGCGATTGCACATCGACAAGCTGCGCCCGCAACTCGATCACCGCTTGTTAGACGAGGTGCCGGGTCTGGGCCCTGCCACTTTGGAAAACCTCTGCAGTTTTATATGGCGCAGCTTGGTGCCGGCTTTGCCGGGCTTAAGTCAGGTCCGCGTTTGGCGCGACTCGATTGGCGACGGCTGTACGCTTACCCAAGTATGAGTTTTAAAGCCTATCGCGCTTCTCTGTTGTGGTTTGACCCCGAGGTGCAGGGCGCTGCGCCAGAAAACGTCAAAGCGCACTACGAAGAAGACGGCCTGTTGGTCGTGGGCCCCAACGCCTTGGGCAGGCAGGTGGTGCAAGCCATTGGCAGTTGGCGCGCTCTGTCGCCAAGCTATTGCCGCCAGCCGGTAGAGCATTTGCCTGGGCGCTTGATTGCGCCCGGCTTTGTAGACATGCATGTGCATTTCCCCCAAACCAACGTCATCGGTTCTCCGGCAGCCGGTTTGTTGCCTTGGCTTGAGAACTACACCTTCCCCGAAGAGCAGCGATTTGAGTCACAGGCCTACAGCGAAGAAGCCGCCGGTTTTTTTCTTGATGAGTTGTTGCGCAATGGGGTGACAACCGCGCTGGCGTTTGCAACATCGCACAACACGTCGGTGAACGCCTTGTTTTCCCAAGCCCAAGCCCGCCATCTGCGCTTGATCACCGGCCTGTGCTTGATGGACCGCAACGCACCGCAGGCCTTGCTCAACCAAGCCGGCCTCACCACCAACGCAGCAGAACAAAGCCTGATTGATTCGGAGGCCTTGATTGCCCGCTGGCATGGCAAAGACCGATTGGGCTATGCCATCACACCGCGCTTTGCCCCCACGTCAACACAAGAGCAACTGCAAGGGGCGGGCGAGCTCGCCGCGCGCTACCCGCAGACCTGGATTCAAAGCCATGTCTCAGAGAACAAAGATGAAATCACGTGGGCGCGCGAATTGTTCCCCCAGTCTAAGAGTTACCTTGCGACCTACGCCGATTGTGGATTGATGCGCGAGCGCGCGGTTTACGCCCACTGCATTCACTTTGATGACGATGACCGTGCTTTGATGCGCGACACCGGTGCTGTCGCCGCTATCAGCCCGACCAGCAATTTGTTTTTGGGCAGTGGATTTTTTGACTACGCCGGCGCAGACCGCGTAGGCTTTGGCTACGGCTTGGCCAGCGATGTGGGCGGCGGCACCAGTTTCAGTCCGTTTCACACCATGTTGGCGGCTTACTATGTGGGCAGAGAAGGGCAGTCCAAAGCCGGTTTGTCTTTGTCGCCCCAGCATTTGTGGTGGCAGCACACCGCAGGCGCTGCCAAGGCCTTGGGTTTGGAAGGTGTGGTCGGGAATTTATTGCCCGGTTGCGAGGCGGACTTTGTGGTGATCAACCCCCAAGCGACCCCTTTGCTGGCAAGAAAAACGGCTTTGGCCCAGTCCTTGGACGAGCTGCTGTTTTCCATGATTGTGCTGGGCGACGACCGCTTGATTGAACGCGTCGTGATTGCACAGCCCCCAACCGTACAATCTGACACAACCCCAGGAGCCCCACTTTCATGAGTATCAAAAGCGACAAATGGATTCGCCGCATGGCCGAGACCACCGGCATGATCGAACCCTTCGAGCCAGGTCAAATTCGCCAGGCCGATGGTAAAAAAATCATTTCCTACGGCACCAGCAGCTACGGCTACGATATCCGTTGCGCCCCCGAGTTCAAGGTATTTACCAATATTCACAGCACGGTGGTCGACCCTAAAAATTTTGACGAAAAGAGCTTTGTCGATTTTTACGATGATGTGTGCATCATCCCGCCTAACAGCTTTGCCTTGGCCCGCACTTTGGAGTACTTTCGTATTCCCCGCAATGTATTGACGATTTGCTTGGGCAAAAGCACCTATGCCCGATGCGGCATCATTGTCAACGTCACCCCTTTTGAGCCCGAGTGGGAAGGCTACGTGACCTTGGAGTTTTCAAACACCACCCCGCTGCCTGCCAAGATTTACGCAGGCGAAGGTTGTGCCCAGGTACTGTTTTTCGAAAGTGACGAGGTTTGCGAGACCAGCTACAAGGACCGCGGCGGCAAATACCAGGGCCAAGTGGGCGTCACCCTGCCCAAAACCTGATCCGGCCCGGTTCGGGGATAATGCGGGTTGACCCTGATTATTGGGGCCAATCTGCTATCGGATGGATAGCAACCCACTTTGCTATGCATGCCTGATTTGACTACTGACACCCTTACCCCTGCAGACTCTTTGCCAACTCCCACGCCAGTGATGGCCTTTGCCCAATTGCAATTGGCTGCGCCCCTGGCCCGCGCCGTCGCCGAGATGGGCTACGAAACCATGACCCCGATTCAGGCCCAGGCCATTCCTGTGGTGCTCACCGGCCAAGACGTCATGGGTGCGGCCCAAACCGGAACCGGTAAAACGGCGGCGTTTTCTTTGCCCTTGCTGCAGCGCATGCTTAAGCATGAAAACGCGTCTACGTCTCCTGCTCGCCACCCTGTGCGGGCCTTGGTGCTTCTGCCCACCCGCGAATTGGCCGACCAAGTGGCCCAACAGATCAAGCTCTATGCAAAGTACACCCAGCTGCGCAGTGCCGTGGTGTTTGGTGGCATGGACATGAAGCCGCAAACAATTGAACTTAAAAAAGGCGTCGAAGTGTTGGTGGCCACGCCAGGACGCCTGCTTGACCACATTGAGGCGAAAAATGCGGTGTTGAACCAGGTGGAGTACGTGGTTTTAGACGAAGCCGACCGCATGCTCGACATTGGCTTTTTGCCAGACCTGCAGCGGATTCTGAGTTATTTGCCCAAGCAGCGCACCACGCTCTTGTTTTCTGCCACGTTTTCAGCCGAGATCAAACGCCTGGCCAGCAGCTATTTGCAAAACCCGGTCACGATTGAGGTTGCGCGTTCCAACGCGACAGCGTCTACCGTGGAGCAACACTTTTACAGCGTGGGTGAAGACGACAAGCGCCACGCGCTGCACCAAATTTTGAAAAGCCGCGGCATGAAGCAAGCCTTTGTGTTCGTCAATAGCAAACTGGGCTGCGCCCGTTTAGCGCGTTCTTTGGAACGCGAAGGACTCAAGACAGCGGCTTTGCATGGCGACAAAAGCCAAGATGAGCGGCTCAAAGCACTCGAAGCATTCAAAAGCGGAGAAGTCGATCTCTTGGTCTGCACCGATGTGGCAGCGCGTGGACTCGACATCAAAGACGTGCCTGCGGTTTTTAACTTTGACATTCCCTTTAACGCCGAAGATTACGTTCACCGCATTGGCCGAACCGGCCGGGCAGGGGCGTCGGGTTTGGCGGTCACTTTTGTGGGCGGTAAGAACGATGCCCGCTTGGTCGCAGACATTGAAAAACTCATCAAAACCAAGATTGAATTGGAAGCGATAGAGTTTGACGAAGACACCCCCGATATCCATCGCCAAGGGCGCATCAATGACGGCCGGCGCATGTACGCCGAAGGCGCCCATGACGACTCGCGCCGCAGTTCTAAGAGCCACTCCGGCGCTTTGCGTGATGTATCGCACGAAGGGCAATTTGCCCGCCCAGCGCGTGACGAACACGCCCCTCGGCGTGACTACACCCGTGCCCCCACCCCAGCGCGCGACCCCTTCTTTGACCAACCTTACGAGGCAACGCAAGCCCCCGTCGCAGCGCCTTCATGGGAAGCGGCCCCACGCACCGGCGCACGCAGCATCTCTGCCAACATCAAACCCAAACGCCGGGTTGCGGCGCTGTTTAAGTCGGAATAATTTTTGGGAAGCGAGCGCAGCTCTTCAACCTTGAAGGCGATCGTTAAAGCGCGGTGCGCAAGCTCCAAATCTCAGGAAATAAAACGACATCGAGCATTTTTCGCAAATAGCTCACGCCGCCGGTTCCGCCCGTGCCGCGTTTGAATCCAATGACACGCTCCACGGTGGTGACATGGCGAAACCGCCAAAGTCGAAACGCGTCTTCCAAATCGGTCAGCTCTTCTCCTAGTTGGTAAAGATCCCAATATTTTTCAGGTTGGCGGTACACCACAAGCCATGCGGCTTCGACTTCGCTGCTTGCGGTATAGGGCATAGACCAGTCACGCTCTTGGTGAGACAAGGGCATGGGGATGCCGCGTCGGGCCAGCAAGCGCAAGGCTTCATCGTACAAAGAGGGCGCAACAAAGCTGGCTTGAACTTGCGCTAACAAATCCGGGCGGTGCGCATGGGGCGTGAGCATGGCGGCATTTTTATTGCCTAGTGCAAATTCAATGCAACGGTATTGGTGGCTTTGAAAACCGCTGGAGCTGGACAAGTACGGCCGAATGGCGCTGTACTCAGGTGGTGTCATGGTGGCCAATACGTCCCATGCATGCACCAGTTGCTCCATGATTTTGCTGACCCGTGCAAGCATTTTGAACGCGGGGCTGATTTCATCCTTGGCGAGATGTGCGATGGCCGCATGCAGCTCGTGAAGCATCAATTTCATCCACAACTCGCTGGTTTGGTGCTGCACAATAAACAGCATTTCATTGTGATCAGGAGAGCGTGGGTGTTGTGCGTTCAGGATGGCGTCAAGCGACAGGTAGTCGCCGTAGCTCATGCTTTGACTGAAATCGAGCTGGGCTTTTTCATCGCGTACGATGGCCTCTCCTGGGCGGGCATTGAAAGGGCATTCGCTCATAAGCTACCTCAGGTGACAGCGTGTTGTTGCATAAACCGCGGCTGTTTCCATTCTTCGGTTACTAAGACCTGGCGCAGTTGTTCAACGGCGTTCCAAACATCTTCAAAGCCAATGTAAAGCGGGGTCAGGCCGAAACGCAAAATGTCTTTGTGCAAACCACCGTCGCCTGCGCGGTAGTCGCCAATCACGCCGCGTGCAATCAGGGCTTGGACGATGGCAAATGCGCTGGACATACCACCGTCTTTGGCGTCACGCTCACGGGTTAAACACACTTGCGATCCGCGCTGTGCGTGTTCACGCGGTGTCGCCAAGCCCAAACCAAACCCCGCGCAGCGTTGTTCAACCAAGGTAATAAACAGGTCCGTTAAGGCCAATGACTTTGCGCGCAACGCAGCCATACCGCCCAAGGGCTCCGCGTGGGCAAATGCATCGAGGCCGCACTCCAACAACGAGAGGCTGACGATAGGTTGGGTGCCACACAAAAAACGGTCAATGCCAGGCGCGGCTTGGTAGTCGGCTGTAAAAGCAAAGGGCGCAGTATGTCCCCACCAGCCCGCGAGTGGCTGCATAAAGGGCAGGTCGGTGCGTGCGGTGTGGCGGGGGTTGGCCCACAAAAAGGCCGGTGCACCGGGGCCACCGTTGAGGTATTTGTAGCCGCAGCCGACCGCAAAGTCAGCGTTCGCACCCAAGAGATCCACGGGCACTGCGCCTGCGCTGTGGGCCAAATCCCAGACAACCAAAGCGCCAGCTGCGTGGGCGGCCGCCGTCAGTGCGGCCATGTCGTGCATTGCGCCCGTGCGGTAGTTCACGTGGGTGAGCATCAGCACCGCCACCTCTTCATGGAGTGCGCCGGAAATCTCCTCGGGCTCCAGCAATTGAAGTTGAAAGCCCCGCGCTTGGCACAGGCCTTCTGCAATATAAAGATCGGTCGGAAAGTTGCTGCGCTCGCTCACCACGGTGCGTCGCTTTGGGCTGTCGGTGGCTGCAATGGAGAGCGCAGCTGAGAGCACTTTGAAAAGGTTAATCGAGGTACTGTCGGTGGCGACAACCTGGTGGTCTTGGGCGCCGATGAGCGTGGCGATGCGGTTGCCCAAGCGTTGGGGCAGGTCAAACCATCCAGCACTATTCCAAGAGCGAATCAGCCCGTGCCCCCACTCTTGGGTTACTACCTGCGCGGCGCGGGCTGCTGCGGTTTTTGGCATCACCCCCAGCGAATTGCCGTCAAGGTAGATCACGCCTTCTGGAATGGAGAACAGCGATTGGAGCGAACGCAGCGGGTCAGCTGCGTCGCGCTGCTGGCAGTCATTGAAAGTGATCATGGGAGAAGTTTGGTGTGTGGCTTAGTCTTGCCGACCCAACAGCAAATACTCCATCAGCGCTTTTTGGACATGCATGCGGTTTTCTGCTTCGTCCCAGACCACACTTTGCGGGCCATCGATCACTTCGGCTTCTACTTCCTCCCCGCGATGCGCAGGAAGGCAGTGCATAAATAGCGCATCAGGCGCTGCCGCCGCCATCATGGTACGGTCAACGCACCATGACGCAAAGGCTGCGCGGCGGGTTTCGTTTTCTGCTTCAAAGCCCATGCTGGTCCACACATCGGTGGTGACCAAATCCGCGCCCGCGCAGGCTTGCAAGGGGTCGGTAAACGTTTTGTAGCTTCCGCTGGCGTTGGACGGCGCGGCCGCTGCGGTGGCTTCATTGACCTCGTAGCCACTGGGCGTGCTGACATGCAGATGAAAACCC
This sequence comes from Sulfuritalea sp., assembly GCA_021737875.1. Classification (GTDB taxonomy): domain Bacteria; phylum Pseudomonadota; class Gammaproteobacteria; order Burkholderiales; family Burkholderiaceae_C; genus Allorhodoferax. The sequence goes on along the minus strand of JAIPDD010000031.1, from coordinate 2,435 downwards.
AACAAAGCGGCGGCTTGCAGCCAGGTGTTGGCCATGTTGTTGCCGTCTCCCACCCACGCGACGGTTTTTCCTTGGATCGAGCCGCGGTGCTCAATAAAGGTAAAGATGTCAGCCAAGATTTGGCATGGGTGAAATTCGTTGGTCAGGCCATTGATCACCGGAACCCGGGAGACCGCCGCAAAACGCTCGATTTTTGTTTGCTCAAAAGTGCGAATCATCACGATGTCGGTCATGCGGCTGATGACCTTGGCGCTGTCTTCGATCGGCTCGGCCCTACCCAACTGGCTGTCGCCTGTTGTGAGGTGAACCACGCTGCCGCCGAGTTGGTACATGCCGGCTTCAAAACTCACGCGGGTGCGGGTGGAGGCCTTCTCAAAAATCATGGCCAAGGTGCGGTCACTTAAGGAGTGGTGCTTCTCATACGCTTTGAATTTTTTCTTGATCAGCGCCGCTCGCGCGAACACATAGGCGTACTCGTCTGCGCTCAGGTCTTTGAATTGCAAATAGTGTTTCATGGAGCAAGAAATTTTTGAATCAAGGGGCACAAAATCGCGATGATTTCATCGGCCTCTGCAGTGGTCAAAATCAGCGAAGGCACAAGGCGAACCACGTTGTCGGCCGTCACGCTAATGAGCAAGCCGTGGTCGGCACACTGCTGTGTCAATGCGCTGCAAGGCTTGGATAACTCAATACCCAACATCAAGCCTTGGCCGCGAATTTCTTTCACACCGCCGTTGGCCACTTCAGATTTCAGCGCGGCTTCTAAACCGACTTTGAGGTGTGCGCCGACTTTTTCGGCGTTGGCCAAGAGGCCGTCACGCTCCATGATACGAATGGTCTCCACGCCTGCGCGCATCGCCAGCGGGTTCCCTCCAAAAGTGGTTCCATGGTTGCCGGGTGCAAAAATATGGGCCGCTTTAGGGCCAGCGACCACCGCGCCTATCGGGACGCCCGAGCCCAGGCCTTTGGCAAGCGGCATGACGTCTGGCAAGATACCTGCCCATTGGTGGGCAAACCATTTGCCGGTACGCCCCATGCCGCACTGCACCTCGTCAATCATCAAGAGCCAGTCCCGCTCATCGCACAGGGCTCGTACATCGCGCAGGTAGTCCAGGTGCATGGGGTTGACGCCGCCTTCACCTTGAATGGCTTCAAAAAATACAGCGACCACATTGGGGTTGCCTTGCGTGGCTTTTTTCAGTGCCTCGATATTGTTGGCAGGAACCCGCACAAAACCTTCGACCAAAGGACCAAATCCCGCTTGAACCTTTGGGTTGCCGGTGGCGCTAAGGGTGGCGATGCTGCGGCCATGAAAGGCTTTCTCGTACACCACCACTTCGGGACGCTCAATGCCTTTGTCGTGTCCAAATTTTCGCGCCAGTTTGAGCGCCGCTTCATTGGCTTCCAGGCCGGTAGAGCAGAAAAATACATTCGTGAGTCCCGAAAGCTCGACCAGCTTGGCCGCCAGCGTTTCTTGCAGGGTGACGTGGTAATAGTTCGAGGTGTGAATGAGCCTGGTGAGCTGCTCTTGCAAAGCTGCGACCAGGTCGGCGTGGTTGTGGCCCAAGGTGTTGACTGCAATACCGCCTAAAGCGTCGAGGTAGGGTTTTCCGTTGACGTCCCACACGCGGCAGCCCTGGCCATGCGACATTGCGATGGGCAGGCGTGCGTAGGTGTTCATCACATGGGGTGATGCAGCGGCGGGGGCGTTCATGGGCAAGGTCTCCGTGGGGGTAAGCAATCCAGCACAGGCCGAACCGCGGGAATCGGTGATTTTAGGGCCAGTGGGTGCTTCTAGGGCGGCTGCCATGGCGCTGACCACTGAGCGAGTAAAATCGTGGTGCGCTGCAGCAAATAAATAGAGTTCTGTTCGGGTTTGCAGCGCCACCTCTTTTCTTCATGCCAACACCACCTTCCAAAGAAATTTACATCCTGGGGCTCACGCTTGCAGGACGTGCATTTCGCCCTAGCGATTGGGCGGAGCGTTTGGCTGGCGTGATGAGCCAGTTTCGACCGGGTGGCCCGCAGCCCGGAAGCCATTTGGGCTATTCCCCTTGGTGTGTGCCCAGTACCGTAGGGGAAACCAAATGCGTGATCATCCACCCCGATTTGCGTGACAGCGATGTGATGGCGTGGGACTTTTGTATGAACTTTGCGCGCGATAACGGCTTGCAAACCAGCGAAGGCCCGCCAGCATAAAAAAAGCCGTCTTGCGACGGCTTTTTAACTTTGCTGGTAGCGCACCCGTTTCAAACGGCAAATCCTGAAACAGGATTCGTGCGAGTTGCCTAACTACTTAGGCGGCGAGTGCCAAGGTTTTCACCTTGGTGGCCAAACGGCTCTTATCGCGTGCTGCTTTGTTTTTGTGGAAAATGCCTTTGTCCGCAATGGTGTCCACCACGGCTTGCATTTTGCCAAACAGTTCAGCGGCTTTG